>NZ_JBFODK010000028.1:0-122298 GCF_040908275.1 Aeromonas sp. R4-3 | reverse complement strand
TTCCCCTCCCCCCATAGTCTCAATGTTGCCAGCCCCCTTCCCCTGCGTTTGTCATGCCGGGGGCGCGGCGACCCATAGCGGTTGCCGGCCCGGGGCCCCATAGCCCAGGCCCTGTGGCAGCCCCCCTTGCCCATGACCAGGGCGGGGTTTTCACTTCATCCGGCATGCCGATGACAGCAGCCCCGTCACCCCTTGCCTGCGAGGATTGTCCATGTCCCAACGGCCATGCAGTGGCGAGTCTGCCCCCGCCCTGAACGAGCAGGAGAGGGCCCATGAATGAGTGGTTAGCCGGATGGCTTGGCGTGCATAGCGCCACCGACCCCTGGCAGAGCAAGGAGCCCATTCGTGAAGAGCTGTTCGGCATAGAGCGGCTGGAGCTCCATGCCACTACCCTGGCCGAGGCGCAGCCGGTGACGGCGACCCCCATCTCTGTGCCCTCCCTGCATCTGCGGCTCAAGGCCAACGAGGCAGTGCTCTCTCGCGCCTACCGGAGCAGCGCCGCCGAGCTCGAGCTGGGTCATGATCTGACCCACGCGGCCGAGTGGTTCCTCGACAACTATCACCTGGTCGAGGCCCAGCTCTACGAGATCCGCAACAGCCTGCCCGGCGGTTACTACCGTCAGTTGCCCAAGCTCGCCGCCGGCCCCTTCGCGGGCTACCCCAGGGTCTTTGGCATCGCCTGGGCCTTCATCGCCCACAACGACAGCCACTTCGACGCCGAGATCCTGAGCCGCTTCATCCTCGCCTACCAGCGCGTGCAGCCCCTGACCATAGGGGAGCTGTGGGCCGTGCCCATCACCCTCAGGATCGTGCTCATTGAAAACCTGCGCCGCCTGGTGGAGCAGATCACCCTGGCCCAGCAGATCAGAGCCGATGCCGATGCCCTCTGCACCCGGCTGCTCGTGGAGGGCTGCGCCGTCTCGGCGCTCAACGAAGACATCGCCTCCCGGGCGAGCGGCCCGCTCTCGGAGCTGTTTGCCGCCCAGCTGGTCAAACAGCTGCGGGATCAGGATCCCAACACCACACCGGCCCTCGGCTGGCTGGAGGAGCGCCTCACCCGGCAAGGCCTGTCGGTGGAGGAGGTGGTGCAGCATGCCCAGCAGCGCCAGGGCGCCTCCAACGTCACCATTCGCAACGTCATCACCAGCATGCGCCTCATCTCCGGCATGGACTGGAGTGAACTCGTCGAGGGGATGAGCCTGGTAGACCATCAGCTGCGCGCAGAGAGCCCCTTTGCCGAGATGGACTTCCCCACCCGCAACCTCTATCGCCAGGCCATAGAAGAGTTGGCCCGCTACTCCGACCACGACGAGCTGGCGGTCACGGCCAGGGTCCTGGCCGCGACCCGGCTCCAGCCGGAGGAGCAGCAGGACGAGATCCGGCGAAGAGCCGCGGAGCCCGGCTACCACCTGATCGCAGAGGGGCGACCCGCCCTCGAAGCCGAGCTCGGATTTCGCCCTCCCCTGCGCCTTCGCCTGCACCGCTTTTACGCCCGGCTCGGCATCCAGGGTTACATCGGCATCATCGCTTTGCTGACCCTCTTTCTGCTGGCCCTGAGCCATCGCCTGCTGGTCTCCCCAGATGAACCCTGGTCACTCTGGATGGGGCTTTTCTTCCTGTTTGCGCTCCTGCCGACCCATGCCGTGGCCCTGGCCCTGGTCAACTACCTCATCAGCGCGCACCTGGTTCCCAGCCCCCTCCCCGCCATGGATCTCACCCACGGCATCCCGCCCTCGCTGCGCACCCTGGTGGTCATGCCGACCCTGCTGGTGTCGCCATCCGAGCTGCTGGCACAGGTCGAGCAGCTGGAGGTGCATCATCTCTCCGGGGTCAGCGGCGATATCAGCTTTGCCCTGCTCAGCGACGGTGTGGATGCGCAGCAAGAGCGGCTGCCGGGGGATGAGGCCCTGCTGGTGGCGGCGCGCCAGGCCATTGCCCGGCTCAACGAAAAATATGGCCCTGGCCCCTCAGGGGATCGCTTCTGGCTGCTCCATCGCCACCGCAGGTTCAACCCGGGCGAGGGGTGCTGGATGGGGTGGGAGCGCAAGCGGGGCAAGCTATACGAGCTGAACCGCTTGCTGCGCGGCGCGGCGGATACCAGCTTCATGGCGACGGACGGCCAGCCCCCCGCCATCCCCCAGGGGGTGCGCTATGTCATCACCCTGGACGCGGATACCCGCCTGCCACGGGATGCCGCCAGCCGGCTGATTGGCAAGATGGCCCATCCCCTCAATCACCCCCACCTCGACGCCGGGCGCCAGCGTGTCACCCATGGCTACGGCATACTGCAGCCCCGGGTCACCCCCTCTCTGCCACTGGGTCAGGACGGCTCCTACTATCAGCGGCTCTACTCGGGGCCCGGGGGCATGGATCCCTATGCCGCCACCGTCTCCGACCTCTATCAGGATCTGTTCGGGGAGGGCTCCTTCACCGGCAAGGGCATCTATGACGTGGATGCCTTCACCGCCGCCCTGGCGGGGCGCGTGCCGGACAACAGCCACCTTAGCCATGATCTGTTCGAGGGGATCTTCGCCCGGGCGGGGCTCGCCTCGGATATCGAGGTCGTCGAGGAGTTTCCCTCCCGTTATGACGTCAGTGCCAAGCGCCAGCATCGCTGGACCCGAGGGGACTGGCAGTTGCTCGCCTGGATCTGCCGGCGCAGCCGCGGACAGGACGCCCTGCCGCTCATCGGGCGCTGGAAGATGTTTGACAACCTCTGCCGCTCCCTGCTGGCGCCAAGCACCTTGCTGGCGCTGCTGGCCGGCTGGCAGTTGCCGCTAGGCACAGCAACAATCGCCAGCCTGTTGCTGTTCGCTGCCCTGGCCCTGCCCCTCTTCCTGCCGCTGCTCTTCACCCTGATCCCTCACAAGCGGGATATCCTGTGGCGCCACTACCTGGGGATGGTCGGCCAGCGGCTGCAACGGGCCTTCATGCAGGCCCTGCTCAGCCTGGTGTTTCTGGCCGATCAGGCCTGGCGCATGACGGATGCCATAGTGCGCACCCTGTTTCGCCTCTTCCTCTCCCATCGCCACCTGCTGGAGTGGACCACCTCGGCCCAGAGTTCGGGTTCACCGCGCCTGGCCTGGACCGGGTTTTATCGGCTGATGACGGCCGGGGTGGTGCTGGCCATTGGGGTCTGCGGCCTCACCCTGCTGGGAACCCCCACCGCCTGGCCCCTGGTGCTGCCGGTCAGCCTGCTCTGGCTGCTGGCTCCGCTGGTGGCCTACTGGACCAGCCGCCCCCCCGACCTCGCCAGACAGATGAGCTGTACTCCCGCCCAGGCCGCCGAGCTGCGCCTGGTCGCCCGCCAGACCTGGCGCTATTTCGAGACCCTGGTCACCGATCTGGACAACCAGCTGCCGCCGGACAACGTGCAGGAGAGTCCGCAGGAGGTCATCGCCCATCGCACCTCCCCCACCAACATGGGGCTCTATCTGCTCTCCGCCCTGGCGGCCAATGATTTTGGCTGGGCCGGGTGCTGCGCCACCCTCACGCGGCTGGAAACCACCCTGGCCGTGATGCAGCGTCTGCCCCGTTTCAAGGGGCACTTCTTCAACTGGTACGATACCCGCAGCCTGCTCACCCTGGAGCCGGCCTATGTCTCTTCGGTGGACAGCGGCAACCTGGCCGGCCACCTGCTGGTGGTCGCCACCGGCTGCGATCGCTGGCAGCAACAGACGGGGGACGGCGCCATTTGCAGCGGCATTCTGGACACCTGCCTGCTGGCGGAGCAGGCCCTGCAGGCTTACGCCATGAAGGAGAGCGGCCAGGTGCAGGCCCTTGGCGCCAACCTCAAGGAAATCCGTAGCCAGCTCGCCCGCCCCCTGTCGGCAACCCACCAGCTCCCGGTGCTCGCCCGGCTGACGGTGCAAGCCAGCCACACGGCGCACCAGCTCGATCTGCAGGCCTGTCAACGGGAGGGGGAGGAGCTCCTCTTCTGGCTGGAGGCCCTCAAGCGGGTGGTGGCCGAACATCTGCAGGATCAGGCCGCCGACCCCGAGATGCGCCAGCGACGACTGCACGCCCTGGCAGCCCAGGCCCGCGCCCTCGCCATGGGGATGGACTTCGGGTTCCTGCTCAATGAGGAGCGCCGCCTGCTCTCCATCGGCTACTCCCTCTCCGACAACCGGCTAGACGGCAGCTGTTACGATCTGCTTGCCTCGGAGGCGAGGCTGGCCAGCCTGTTTGCCATCGCCAAGGGGGATATCGTCACCAGCCACTGGTTCAGGCTGGGACGGGCGGCCACCCCCCTGGGCACAGGGGCCGCCCTCATCTCCTGGTCCGGCTCCATGTTCGAGTACCTGATGCCCGCCCTGGTGATGCGGGCCCCGGTCGGCTCGCAGCTTGAGCAGACCAGCCGGCTGATCGTCGACGCCCAGATCCGCTACGGCCACGCCCTCGGCATCCCCTGGGGCATCTCGGAGTCCGCTTACAACGCCAGGGACATGGAGTTCACCTACCAGTACTCCAATTTCGGCATCCCCCAGCTCGCCCTCAAACGCGGGCTGGCCGAGGACAAAGTGGTCGCCCCCTATGCCACCGGGCTGGCCGCCATGATCAACCCGGGGGCGGCCCTGGCAAACTTCCAGCGGCTGGCCGCCATGGGAGGCCGCGGCCGTTACGGCTTCTACGAGGCCCTCGACTTTACCCCCTCGCGCCTGCCCGACAGCCAGCAGGTTGCCATAGTGCAGAGCTTCATGGCCCACCACCAGGGGATGACCATAGTGGCCCTCGCCAACGCCCTCCACGGGGGGCAGATGCGCGCCCGTTTCCATGAAGACCCCATGGTGCAAGCCTGCGATCTGCTGCTGCAGGAGCGGATCCCCCAGGACATGGCCATCGTTCGGCCCCACGCCGCCGAGATCAAGGCCTCCCTCACCCAGGGCGGCTTCGAGGTGAGCTCGGTGCGCCGCCTCTCCTCGGCCAGCCTGGGAGCCCCTGTCACCCACCTGCTCTCCAATGGCCGCTACTGCGTCATGCTCACCGGGGCCGGGGCCGGTTACAGCCGCTGGCGCCACATCGCCATCACCCGCTGGCAGGAGGATGCCACCCGCGACCACTGGGGCTCCTTCCTCTTTCTCCATGATGTCCAGAGCGGTGAGACCTGGTCCCCCTGCGCTCATCCTCTTGGCAACTCGGATCCGAAGGGAGAGGTGGTTTTCGCCGAGGATCGCGCCCAGTTCGTTCATCATCACGATCGCCTGACCACCACCCTGGAGGTGCTGGTCTCCGGTGAGGCGGACGGGGAAGTGAGGCGCATCTCCCTGAGCAACCGCGGTCGCCGCCTTCGTCATATCGAGCTCACCTCCTATGCCGAGCTGGTGCTGACCACACCGGAGGCGGATCGCGCCCACCCGGCCTTCAGCAAGCTCTTTGTGGTCACCGAATACCTGGCAGAGCTGGGGGCCCTGATCGCCACCCGGCGGCCCAGATCCCCCGAGGAGGAGGAGGTGTGGGCCGCCCACTTCATCATCGTCGAGGACCATCTGGCCGGGACCCTGCAATATGAATCCGACCGTGCCCGCTTCATCGGCCAGGGGCGCACCCTGGCCACCGCCCACGCCTTGCAGCGCCATGTCCCCCTCTCCAACACCACGGGCACAGTGCTCGACCCCATCTTCGCCCTGCGCCAGCGGGTCCATGTCCTGCCTGGCAGCAGCACCCATGTCGCCTTCTGGACCCTGGTGGCCCCCTCGCGACCGGCACTGCTCGATCTCATCGATCAGCATCACAACCGCCACGCCTTCCAGCGGGCCAAGACGCTGGCCTGGACCCAGGCCCAGGTGCAATTGCACCATCTCAACATCCAGCCCTCCGACGGGGCCAACTTCCAGCGGCTGGCCGCCCCCCTGCTCTATGGGGATGCCCGATTCCGCGCCGCCTCGGCCACCATAGCCCGTGGCCTGACGCGGCAATCGGCCCTCTGGCAACAGTCCATCTCCGGGGATCTGCCCATCATGCTTCTGCGCATCGACGATGTGGAGGATCTGGCCCAGGTGCATGAGCTGCTGCTGGCCCACGAATACCTGCGGATGAAGCGGCTGGCCGTGGATCTGGTGATCATGAACGAGCATGTCTCCACCTATGTGCAGGATCTGCAAAACGGCATAGACACCGCAGTGCGCAGCAGCCAGTCCCGGCCGCGCTTCCATGCCGAGCTGGCCCAGGGCTCCATCTACACTGTGCGCCGCGACCTGATGAGCGGCGAGCTGTGCGAGCTGCTGTACGCCGCGGCGCGGGTCGTGCTGATAGCGCGCCGCGGCCCCCTGCAAGAGCAGCTCGCCCGCCTCAAGGAGCCGCCACCGCGGCCCTTCCCTGTCACCCCCGCCAAGGCCCACGGCCAGGCGCCCATCAAGCCCCCCCATCACCCGGAGCTGGCGTTCTTCAATGGCCTGGGGGGCTTTGCCAGGGAGGGGCGCGAATACGTCACCCTGCTCAGCGGCGAGCAGACCACGCCGGCCCCCTGGATCAATGTGATCGCCAACCCCGGCTTTGGCTTCCAGGCCTCCGCCCTCGGCAGTGGCTACACCTGGGCCGACAACAGCAAGGAGAACCAGCTGACCCCCTGGTCCAATGACCCTGTGACGGATCCCGCCGGCGAGGCCATCTACATTCGCGACGAGGATAGCCTGGCGCTGTGGAGCCCCACAGCCCAGCCCATCCGCGACGGGGGCCAGTATGTCGCCCGCCATGGCTTTGGTTACAGCCACTTCGAGCACCAGGCCCACGGCATCCACAGCGAGCTGCTGCAATACGTGCCGGTGGCGGACCCCGTCAAGATCTCTCGCCTGACGCTGCACAATTTGACCGGCAACGCCCGCCGGCTCTGCATCACCTGCTATGCGGAGTGGGTGCTGGGGGCCTCCCGCGCTGCCAGCGCCCCCTTCATCACCACCCGGATGGACGAGCAGACCGGGGCCATGCTGGCCCGCAATCCCTGGAACGCCGCCTTCCCCGAGCGGGTGGCCTTCCTCGACCTCGGTGGCAGACAGACCAGCTGGACCGGCGATCGCAGCGAGTTTCTCGGATATCAGGGCCAGCTCGCCGCCCCGGCGGCGCTACAGGGCGGCCGACCCCTGTCCGGCAGAACCGGGGCCGGCATAGACCCTTGCTCGGCGCTGCAGACTCACGTTGATCTGGCGCCGGGCCAACGGCTGGAGATCCTGGTGCTGCTCGGTCAGGGGGAGTCGGATGAGCAGGCCAGTGCCCTCATACTGCGCTATCGCCAGGATCTCGATGAGGTACTGGAACAGGTCGAAGCCCAATGGCAGGGGCTGCTTGGCGCCGTGCAGGTCAAGACGCCCGATCTGGCCATGGACTTCATGCTCAACGGCTGGCTGCTCTACCAGACCCTGGCCTGCCGGCTCTGGGCCCGCTCCGCCTTCTATCAGGCGGGAGGGGCCTATGGTTTTCGCGATCAGCTGCAAGACGGCATGGCCCTGGGGTTCGCCGCACCCCGGGATACCCGGCAACACCTGCTGCGGGCGGCGGCTCGCCAGTTCGTGGAAGGGGACATGCAGCACTGGTGGCTGCCCCACTCCGGTCAGGGGGTGCGCACCCGGATCTCGGATGACAGGGTCTGGCTGGCACTCGCCACGGCCACCTATGTGCGCAGCAGCGCCGATGACGCTGTTCTCGAGGAGCAGATCCCCTTCCTGGAGGGCCCCTCCCTTGGGCCGGATCAGCAGGATGCCTTCTTCCTGCCCCAGGTCTGCGAGGAGGTCGCCTCCCTCTATGAGCACTGTGCTCGCGGCCTGGATCAGGCCATGGCGCTCACCGGCAGCCTGGGGCTGCCGCTCATGGGGTCGGGGGACTGGAACGATGGCATGAACCGGGTCGGCAGTGCCGGCAAGGGAGAGAGTGTCTGGCTGGGCTGGTTGCTGCTGCGCACCATCAGCCTGTTCGCCCCCCTGGCCCGGGCCCGTCACGACGGCCGTGCCGATCGCTGGCTGGCTCACGCCGAGCGGGTCGGGGCCGCCCTGGAGCAGCACGCCTGGGATGGCGCCTGGTATCGCCGAGCCACCTTCGACGACGGCACCTGGCTGGGAGCGAGAAAGAGCCCGGAATGCCAGATAGACGCCATCGCCCAATCCTGGGCCGTGCTCTCCGGCGCCGCCGATCCGGCCCGGGCCAGGATGGCCATGCAGTCCCTGGAGCGGCATCTGGTGCGCTACGAGGAGGGCCTCTCCCTGCTGTTCAGCCCGCCCTTCGATACCCTGACCCAGGACCCCGGCTACATTCGCGGCTATCCCCCCGGGCTTCGCGAGAACGGCGGCCAATATACCCACGCCGCCGTCTGGGCCGTCCTGGCCTTCGCCCGTCTGGGGGAGACAGACAAGGCCTGCCGGCAATTTGCCCTGCTCAACCCCATCAACCACGCCCTGAATGGCTCGGCCATGGCGCGCTACAAGGTGGAGCCCTATGTCATGGCGGCGGATATCTACTCGGTCGCCCCCCATCAGGGCCGGGGTGGCTGGACCTGGTACACGGGGGCGGCAGGCTGGATGTATCAGGCAGGGCTCGACGGCATACTGGGCATCACACGTGAGGGGCACGCTCTGCTCATCACCCCCAGGCTGCCCAGCCATTGGCCCGGGTTCAGCGTGGCGATAACCCTGGAGAACTGCCACTACAGGATAGAGGTGAGTGCCGAGCCCCCATCAGGGCAGCAAGGGGGAAGCGTTCGACTCGACGGCGTGCTCCTGGCGCCCGCCCCCCTGCCACTGCGCATCCCTCTTCAGGAGGGGCAGCACAGGGTCGAGATCACGCTGGCGCGCTGACGGCCACCCCATGGCCGTCAGGGGTGGTTATCGGAAATCGGGTATGGGGTGTGTTCAGGGTTTGGGGACTATGGGCAGATAGGGCAGCAGCCGGTCCGTCTCGGCCTTGACCACCGCATAGCATTCGCAGCTGAGCTGCTCCAGCTTGGGCCTGTCCAGCACCGTGATGTGACCACGGCGGTACTCTATCACCCCCAGCTTTTGCAGCTTGCTCGCCGCATCCGTGACCCCCTCCCGCCTAACCCCCAGCATGTTGGCGATAAGCTCCTGGGTCATGGAGAGCTTGTCACCCGAGAGCCTGTCGAGGGAGAGCAGCAGCCAGCGGCAGAGTTGCTGATCGATGGAGTGGTGACGATTGCACACTGCCGTCTGCGCCATCTGGGTCAAGAGCGCCTGGGTGTAGCGCAGCACCAGGTGCAGCATGTCGCCGTGCAGATTGAATTCGCTTTTCAGCAACTGCCCCTTCAGGCGGTAGGCGTGGCCAGCACTCTGCACCAGGGCGCGGCTGGTGGTGCTCTCGCCCCCCATGAACAGGGCCACCCCGATCAGCCCCTCGTTGCCCACCACGGAGATCTCCGCCGAGGCGCCGCCTTTCATCACATAGAGCAGGGAGACGATGCAGTCGATGGGAAAATAGACATGGCGCAGGGCGTCGCCCGATTCGTACAAGACCTTGCCCAGGGGTAAATCTATGTATTCGAGGTGCGGCAGCAGACGCGTGTAGACCTCGGGGGGCAGGGCCGCCAGCAAATGGTTCAACCGCGGATGATGCTCAGGCATGTCTCTCTCTCCAAGTGGCGACTCACACGACAATTCAATCAAGGCTAAAGATAGGGCAAACCCACGACCTGGGCTAACGTATCGACGCCATCACCACTGAATCGCCCGCAATCCCCGAGCGGCCATATGTCCGTCATTCACACACACCCTGTTATGTGTCCTAACGTACCGACACAACAATACGGATGAGGCATATTGAGGTCGTTCTGACACCCACAGACGCAGTGGGCGGCATGCTTGTTCGGGTGCCACTGCATCGCACAGCCAATCGCAGTCATTGCTCGACATCAGGGCGCAATGGGACTGCCACCCCATCCACCTAGAGATGCCAGAGGGAGCGCCCCTCCCCCGGCACACAGCGGATATGGAGAAATATCATGAGCCCAGCTGAAAAAAGCGCCTCAGTCACCAAAGAGGACGCCAGCGTCATCCCTGCCGGGGAGAAGAGAGAGGCAGACCATGCCGCTCACAACATCAACTCCACGGTGAAGCAGATGACCGAGAACACCCACGAGGCGGTCGACAACGTCGCCAAGGCGGTCAATTCAACCGCCAACGTCTTGAGCGAGAAAGGCAATGAGATAAAGGAGGCCAGAGCCTCCAACCTCAAGGAGCTGCGCGGCAAGATCAAGAACAACCCCATGGGCAGCATCGGCATAGCGATCGCCATCGGCTTTATCGCCAGCTGGCTGCTGGCCGCCATTTTCTAGCAAAAAGCCCCCGGGCCCATCTCCTGGGTCCGAGGGCCATTTCATTCAGCCTGTGGCGCAAACAAAAGAGATCCCAGCAGCGGCAAGGGGACAGCAGGGATGTGTCTGGGGATCTATGTGGATCAGGGGCGGCTATACCCGCCCCTTGTATTTTTGGTGGCTGCGTTTACGGCATCACTTCAAACGCAGATCATTTTTCACCGAGGTGACTCCAGCGACCCCGCTGGCCACCCTGCTGGCCTTGTCGATGCTCGCCTTGGAGCTGACAAAGCCACTCAATTGCACCACCCCTTTGAAGGTTTCCACATTGATTTCTGCCGATTTGAGTTCAGGGTCGGAAAATATCGCAGAGATCACCTTGGTAGTGACCACGGAATCATCGATATATTCTCCCGTTCCTTCCTTGTTGGCCGTTGAGGCGCAGCCCATGGCGATGGCGGCCAGCAACAGGGTGGCAACGAAGGTATTGGTAACATGGTTAGGGTTTTTCATGACGATCTGACTCCCTCTCGAGTGAACATGACGCTGGCAACATCTGGAGAATGACCAGCCATGGCGCCCTGCCTCTCACACCACAGAGCTGTTACCGTTGCTGCACGCTGACTGGCGCATTGACGGCAACCTGTATACCTGACAGCCAGATTATTCCCCTTCCCCCTCCCCGTCTGTACGCTGGCGAACACAGCCATCCTGCTTTCCACCCGGGTTCCGCCGAACCCACCCCACTCAATGCCACGCACCATCAAGGGTGATAAGGCCCTCCGTCAGCAAGGCCCCAAGGTTCAGCCCAAAAAAGAAGGCCCCCGCATCAGCAGGGGCCTTCCGGCACTCTTCAGGCACTCTTCAGGGCACAAGGCCGGGGATCAGCAGTAGCCGTAACCCAGCAGGCGCTGGTAGCGCTGCTCCAGCAACTGGTCGCTGTCCAGCGGGCGCAAGGCAGCCAGGTCTTGCTTGATGCGATCCTTCAGGCGCTGGGCCATCAGCTCCACGTTGCGGTGGGCGCCGCCGAGGGGCTCTTCGACGATGCTGTCGATGAGTTTGAGCTCCTTCAGGCGCTGGGCCGTGATGCCCATGGCATCGGCTGCCACCGGTGCCTTGTCGGCGCTCTTCCACAGGATGGAGGCGCAACCTTCCGGCGAGATGACGGAGTAGGTGGAGTACTGCAGCATGTTGACGCGATCGCCGACACCGATGGCGAGGGCGCCGCCGGAGCCGCCTTCACCTATCACGGTGCAGACCACCGGCACTGTCAGACCGGCCATGACTTTCAGGTTGCGGGCGATGGCCTCGGACTGGCCACGCTCCTCGGCACCCACGCCGGGGTAGGCGCCCGGGGTGTCGATGAAGGTGATGATCGGCATCTTGAAGCGTTCGGCCATCTGCATCAGGCGCAGGGCCTTGCGGTACCCTTCCGGGCGCGGCATGCCGAAGTTGCGACGGATCTTCTCCTTGGTCTCGCGACCCTTCTGCTGACCAATCACCATCACGGGCTCGCCGTCCAGGCGGGCTATGCCGCCGACGATGGCCTTGTCATCGGCGTAGGCGCGATCACCGGCCAGTTCGTCGAAGTCGGTGAAGATATGCTCGATATAGTCGAGGGTGTAGGGGCGCTGGGGATGACGCGCCATCTGGGACACCTGCCAGGCCCCCAGATCGCCGAAGATCTTCTTGGTCAGCTCTTCGTTTTTCTTCTCCAGCCGACGGATATCTTCGCTGAGATCCACGGCACTGTTGTGCTCGCTCACATGGCGAAGTTCATCGATCTGAGCCTGCAATTCGGCGATCGGCTGTTCAAAATCCAGAAAAAGACTCATAGGGACAATAGATCCTCTAATCAAAAACCAATTCAACCCGCTCTCGTCCAAGCAGGACTCGCAAGTCATCTATCAGTTGATCGGTGGGCGTCACCCGCCACTCGGTACCGAGCGTCAATCGCGCCCGGGAGCCGGGCCGACGATAGTTTACCTGAACCGGACAGACTCCGGCACGGGCGGGCTCCAAAATCTCGCACAAACGCGGGAAAAAGCGTTCGTCAATGCGTTGTTCATCGAGGGAAATGCGGATCGCCCTGGCGAAACGCTCCCTCGCATCGTTGATATCCAGCAATTCGCGGGCCGACATTTTAAGGCCACCGGAGAAGTCATCAAAGCTGACCTGTCCAGAAACCACTAAAATACGGTCTTTTTGCATCAATTCTTCGTATTTTTCCAGCGCTTCACTGAAGAGGGTCACATCCAGACGGCCGGATCTGTCGTCCAGGGTGAAGATCCCCATCTTGTTACCGCGCTTGGTCACCATGCTGCGGGCCGCAATCACCAGCCCGGCTGCCGTGGTCACCGTATCCCGGGAGGTGGGATGCAGATCACACAGACGGCCCGAGGTGTAGCGACGCAGCTCGCTGCTGTACTGGTTGATGGGGTGACCGGTGAGGTAGAGCCCGAGGGTCTCGCGCTCCCCCTCCAGCCACACCTTGTCGGGCCAGTGCGGTACATTGGCGAACGCCTTCTTGACGTCGTCTATCTCCTCGGTGAGCACGCCGAACATGTCGACCTGCCCCACCGCCTGCGCCTTGGCGTGCTGCTCGGCGGCGCGCATCGCCTCTTCCAGCGTCGCCATCAGGGCGGCGCGGTGCGGGCCCAGCCGGTCCATGGCACCGGAGAGGATGAGCTTCTCCATCACCCGCTTGTTGAGCTTCTTGATGTCGACTCTGTTGCAGAAGTCGAACAGGTCGCGGAAGGGACCGTCCTGATCCCGCGCGCTGAGAATGGCATCTATGGGGCCTTCGCCGACCCCTTTCACAGCACCTATGCCGTAGACGATATGGCCGTCCTCATTGACGCTGAACCGGTAGCGGCCGGTGTTCACGTCAGGGGGTATGACGGTCAGCCCCATGCGCTGGCACTCGTCCACTAGCGTCACTATCTTGTCGGTGTTGTCCATGTCGGCGGTCATCACCGCCGCCATGAACTCGGCCGGGAAGTGGGTCTTGAGCCAGAGGGTCTGGTAGGAGACCAGCGCATAGGCGGCGGAGTGGGACTTGTTGAAGCCATAGCCCGCAAACTTCTCCACCAGATCGAAGATCTTGATCGCCAGCTCGCCGTCGACGCCGTTCTTGACCGCCCCTTCCTCGAAGCCGGAACGCTGCTTGGCCATCTCGGCGGGGTTCTTCTTGCCCATGGCCCGGCGCAGCATGTCCGCGCCGCCCAGGGTGTAGCCCGCCAGCACCTGGGCTATCTGCATCACCTGCTCCTGGTAGAGGATGATGCCGTAGGTGGGCTCCAGTATGGGTTTGAGGCTCTCGTGCTGCCACTTCTCGTCCGGGTAGGAGATAGCCTCCTTGCCGTGCTTGCGCTCGATGAAGTTGTCCACCATGCCGGACTGCAGCGGGCCCGGACGGAACAGGGCCACCAGGGCGATCATGTCTTCGAAGCAGTCGGGCTGCAGCCGCTTGATCAGATCCTTCATGCCGCGGGATTCGAGCTGGAACACCGCCGTGGTCTCGAAGCGCTGCAAGAGCGCGAACGACTTCTTGTCGTCGATGGGGATGGCGGCGATGTCGACCGGCGGCTTGCCCTCCTTGGCCAGGCGCGGGTTGATCATGCCGAGCGCCCAGTCGATGATGGTGAGGGTCCGCAGCCCCAGGAAGTCGAACTTCACCAGGCCCGCGTACTCCACGTCGTTCTTGTCGAACTGGGTAACAGGGTGATGGCCGGAGTCGTCGCAGTAGAGCGGCGCGAAGTCGGTGATCTTGGTGGGGGCTATCACCACGCCACCGGCATGTTTGCCGGCGTTGCGCACCACACCTTCCAGCCGGCGCGCCATGTCGATGAGGTCCTTGACCTCCTCGTCCTGCTCGTAGAGCTCCGGCAGCTTGGGCTCGGCCTCGAATGCCTTGGCCAGCGTCATGCCCGGATCCGGCGGAATGAGCTTGGAGATGCGATCCACGAAACCATAGGCGTGGCCCAGCACCCGGCCCACGTCCCGCACCACCGCCTTGGCCGCCATGCTGCCGAAGGTGATGATCTGGGACACCGCCTCCCGGCCATACATCTCGGAGACGTGCTCTATCACCTCGTCCCGTCTGTCCATGCAGAAGTCGACGTCGAAGTCGGGCATGGAGACCCGCTCGGGGTTGAGGAAACGTTCGAACAGCAGATCAAACTCGAGGGGATCCAGATCGGTGATCTTGAGGGCGTAGGCCACCAGGGAGCCCGCCCCCGATCCCCGGCCCGGGCCAACGGGGATGCCGTTGTCCTTGGACCACTGGATAAACTCCATCACTATGAGGAAGTAACCCGGGAAGCCCATCTGGTTGATCACCTTGAGCTCGATGTCGAGGCGCTCGTCGTATTCGCCACGCTTGGCGGCGCGTACCTCGGGATCTGGGAACAGGAAGGCCAGACGGTCCTCCAGCCCCTCCTTGGACTTCATCACCAGGAAGTCTTCGGTGCTCATGTCACCGGTCGGGAAGTTCGGCAGGAAGTATTCGCCCAGACGCACAGTCACGTTGCAGCGCTTGGCGATCTCCACCGTGTTTTCCAGCGCCTCGGGAATGTCGGCAAACAGCTCGCACATTTCTTCCTGGCTGCGCAGGTACTGCTGCGGGCTGTAGCGGCGCGGACGGCGCTTGTCCATCAGGGTGTAGCCGTCGTGGATGGCGACCCGGATCTCGTGAGCATCGAAGTCGTCGGCCCCGAGGAACACCACCTCGTTGGTGGCCACCACGGGCAGCTCGAACTCGGCGGCGATGGCCACCGCCATGTGCAGGTAGACCTCTTCATCGGGTCGGCCGGTACGCAGCAGCTCCAGGTAGTAGGCATCCGGGAAGTGAGTCCGGTAGAAGGCGAGGCTCTGCTCCACCATCTGGCGGTTGCCCTTGAGCAGGAACTTGCCCAGATCCCCCTCGCGACCGCCTGAGAGCACTATCACCCCCTTGGCATGTTCGACCAGCCAGCCCTTGTCGATGACGGGGCGCCCCTGCACGTGACCGCGCTGGTAGCCGCGGGAGATGAGCAGGGTGATGTTCTGGTAGCCGTCGTTGTCCATGGCGAGCAGGGTGAGGCGGAACTGCTCGTCGCCGAGCTCATCGCTCTGCACCCAGAAATCCGCCCCGACCAGAGGCTTGATCCCCTTGCCGTGGGCCGAGCCATAGAAGCGCACCAGGCCGCACATGTTCATCTGGTCGGTCAGGGCCAGGGCCGGCATGTTGTTGGCCGCGGCTGCCGAGACGATGGGGCCAATCTTTTGCAGGCCATCGACCATGGAGAAGTCGGAGTGGACCCGCAGGTGGACGAAGCGAGGATCGGCCATGGTTATTCGATCCCCAGCGCCCGGCGCACCGGTTTGAAGCTCTGCCGATATTCGGGCAAGGGGCCGCGCTCGGCCAATATGGCGAGGTGTTCGGCGGTGGGATAACCCTTGTGACGGGCGAAGCCGTACTCGGGATGACGGCTGTCCAGCTCTGTCATCTCGGCATCACGGGTCACCTTGGCAAGGATGGAGGCGGCGCTGATGGCGGCCACCAGGCTGTCACCCTTGACCACGGCGCGCGCCTCCATGGGCAAGTTGGGGCAGCGGTTGCCGTCGATAAAGACCAGCTCGGGGGTCATGGAGAGGCCCGCCACGGCCCGCTGCATGGCCAGCATGGTGGCGTGCAGTATGTTGAGCTGGTCGATCTCATCCGGGGTGGCGCGGCCTATGGACCAGGCCAGCGCCTTTGCCTTGATCTCGCCATACAGGGCGAGGCGCTTCTTCTCGGAGAGCTTCTTGGAGTCGGCGAGGCCTTCAATGGGATTGGCGGGATCCAGGATCACCGCGGCGGTGACCACGTCACCCACCAGGGGGCCACGGCCCACCTCGTCAACCCCGGCAACCAGCTTGTCTTGTGGAATATCGATCGTCATATCACAGGCCTTGAATCAAAACCGGCCCCGCAGGGCCAGTATCAGCACAACATAACGCCAAAAGCGCGCCGCCAGCCACCCTAGCTGTCGAGCAGCTCGGCCACCGCCTCGGCGGCCTGCACATCGGCGTTGCAGCGGATCTTCTGGTGCAACTTGGTGAAGGTGGCGATGAGCTCGCTGTTGTCGTGCTCCAGCAACTTGCTGACCTCTTCCACCAGATTGGCCGGGGTGCACTCATGCTGGATGAGCTCGGGCACCAGCATCCGGTCTGCCAGCAGATTCGGCAGGGAGACGTACTCCGTCTTCACCAGCCACTGGGCCAGCCAGTAGCTGAGCGGCTTGAGCTTGTAACCCACCACCATGGGCCGCTTCACCAGCATGGCTTCCAGCGCGGCCGTGCCGGACGCCAGCATCACCACGTCGGCGGCTATCATGGCCTCACGGCCCTGACCGTCCAGCAGCACCATGTCGAGATCCGGCGCAACTTCGGCCTTGATGGCGAGGAACTGCTCGCGCCGTGTCTCGTTCACCAGTGGCACTATGAAGCCGAGATCCGGGCAGTGCACCGTCAGGTGCTTGCACGCCTCGAGGAAGACGGGGGACATGAAGCCGACCTCGGCGCTGCGGCTGCCCGGCAACACCGCCAGCCAGCGGCGGCCCGGCTCCAAGCCGAGCGTCTCGCGCATCTCCTGCTGATCCGGCACCAGGGGAATGTCGTCCGCCATGGTGTGGCCGACGAAGCGGCAGGGGGCATCAAAACGGTCGTAGAAGGCTTTCTCGAACGGCAGGAAGGCGAGCACCATGTCGGTGGCGGCCTTGATCTTGTGAATGCGGCCCTGACGCCAGGCCCAGACAGAGGGGCTGACATAGTGGACCGTCTTGATACCGGCGCGGCGCAGTTTCAGCTCCACCCCGATATTGAAATCTGGTGCATCCACCCCGACGAAGATGTCAGGAGGATTGGCAATAAAATGCCGCAGCAGCTCGCGGCGTACCTGGAGGATCCGGGGCAGACGTCCCAGCACCTCGCTGATGCCCATGACGGAAAGCTCTTCCATCTCGAACAGGGCCTTGACGCCCAGGGCCTGCATGCGCGGCCCGGCGATCCCTTCGAACTGGGCATCGGGATAGCGAGCCAGCAGCTCGCGCACCAGACCGGCAGCCAGGATGTCGCCGGAGGTCTCTCCGGCGACTATGCCGATGCGGATAGGCTTAGGCACGGATGATCCCGCGCTCGTTGCCCTTGAGGAAATCCACATAGAGCTGGACGGCCGGCTCGGTGGCCGCCATCTCGCTCAGTACCGGCAGCACCTCTTCGATGGTTTTGCCGGAGCGGAAGATCTCCTTGTAGGCACGCTTGACGGCCGAAATGGCTTCCGCGCTGAAGCCACGACGACGCAGCCCTTCGGAGTTGACCCCGAACGGCTTGGCGTAGTTGCCTGCGGCCATCACGTAGGGCGGCACGTCCTTGTTCAGGGCGGCGCAGCCACCGACGAAGGCGTGGGAGCCGACGCGGCCGAACTGGTGGATGGCAGACAGACCGCCGAAGATCACGAAGTCACCTATGTGAACGTGGCCCGCCAGGGTCGCGTTGTTGGCGAAGATGCAGTTGTCACCGATCATGCAGTCATGGGCCACGTGGACGTTGACCATGAAGAGGTTGCCGCTGCCGACCCGGGTCAGGCTCTGATCCTGGGTGGTGCCGCGGTGCACAGTGCAGTTCTCGCGAAACACGTTGTTGTCGCCGATTTCGAGGAAGGTACGCTCACCGGCGTACTTCTTGTCCTGGCAATCCTCACCTATGGAGGTGTGCTGGAAGATCTTGTTGCCGCGACCTATCTTGGTCGGGCCCTTGATCACCACGTGGGAAGCCACCCAGGTGTCGTCACCTATCTCCACCTCGGCACCAATGACGGTAAAGGGGCCGATTTCAACCCCTTTGCCGATCACGGCAGACTCATGGACGATGGCGGTATCGTGGATGATGGCAGTCTGGTCAATCACGGTTACACCTCGCGTTTGGCGCACATCAGTTCGGCGGTACAGACCACTTCACCGTCGACGGTGGCAACGCCGGTGAACTTGGCGATGCCGCGACGCTCCTTCAGGAACTCTACGTCGAGCACCAGCTGATCGCCAGGGCCGACCGGACGCTTGAAGCGGGCGTTGTCGATGGAGGCGAAGTAATAGAGCTCATTGGGGGACGGCTTGCCCACCATGGTAAAGGCCAGGATACCGGTCGCCTGGGCCATGGCCTCCAGGATCAGCACGCCGGGGAACACCGGCTTGGCCGGGAAGTGCCCCTGGAAGATCGGCTCGTTGAACGAGACGTTCTTGATGGCGCGCAGGGTCTTGCGCTCATCGCTGATCTCGTAATTTTCCACCTTGTCCACCATCAGGAACGGATAACGGTGGGGCAGCAGATCCATGATTTCCTGGATCCCCAGGCTTTTCTTTTCAGTAGTCAAAACAGTACCCTATACCAATCGTGATTATTCTTGATCCAGCTTTTTCTCAAGTCGGCTCAACCGCTTGTGCATCTCTTCGATACGCATCACCCGGGCGGCGGTCTTGCGCCACTCTTTATTGGTTTGCAGGGGGATGCCGGAAGAGTAGATGCCGGGCTCGGTAATGGGTCGCATCACCATGGCCATACCGGTGACGGTGGCCTGGTCGCAGATCTCCATGTGCCCGTTAAAGACGGAAGCGCCGCCAATGATACAGTATTTGCCGACCTTGAGACTACCGGCCATCACGGTCGAGCCCGCCACGGCGGTGCCGTAGCCAATCTCGACGTTGTGGGCGATCTGGCACTGGTTGTCGATGATGACGTTGTCCGCGATGCGGGTGTCTTCCAGGGCACCGCGGTCTATGGTGGTGCAGGCACCGATTTCCACCCGGTTGCCTATGGTCACGCCGCCGAGCTGGGGGATCTTGATCCACTCGCCACGCTCGTTGGCATAACCGAAACCGTCGGCCCCGATCACGGTGCCGGCTTGCACCAGACAGTCCGTGCCCAGGGTCACGTTATGATACAGGGTGACGTTGGCCCACAACCGGGAGCGTGCTCCCAGTTGGGTATTCTTGCCAACGAAACAGCCCGGACCTATGCGGACATCATCCCCCAGCACGACGCCGGATTCGATGACCGCATTGGCGCCGATGGCCACTCTCTCGCCCAGTTGCACATCCGCCGCGATGACGGCACTCGGATGAATATCCGTGGCCGGCTGCGGTGTGGTGTCCAGCAGTTGGGCTACCCGGGCAAACCCCACATAGGGGTCTTTGAGCACCAGGGCATTGGTGGGGCAAAACGGCAGGTCCGCCTCAGTGATGAGCACGGCAGTCGCCTTGCTCTGCTCCAGGAAATGCCGGTACTTCTTGTTGGACAGGAAGGCAATCTCCCCCTCCCCGGCTTTTTCCAGTGTCGCTACCTTGCGGATTTCCCGGGTCCCATCCCCATGGACCTCGGCCCCCAGTTGCTGGGCCAGCTGTGCGAGAGTGAATGCCATCAATTAGTTGCTCTTGCTTACCTGAGAGATAACCTGGCTGGAGATGTCCAGCTTGCTGGCGGCATAGGGAGCAGCATTGCGCTCCAGCACCAGATCATAGCCATTGCTCTTGGCGATGGAATCGATGGCAGCCTGTACCTTGGTCAGGATCTTGTTGCGCTCTTCAGCCTGACGACGGCCGTTGTCCTGCTCGAACGCCTGACGCTTCTGGTTGAACTCCATCTGCAGCTTGGCCAGCTTCTCCTGGTTCTGCTTCTTCTGCTCATTGCTCATGAAGGCTTCGTCCTTCTTGAACTTCTCGACCAGAGCCTGACCGTCGGATTCCAGTTTCTGCAGCTCGCGCATGCGCGGCTCGAACTCACCCTTCAGCTTCTTGGCCACGGCTTCACGCTGGGGCAGCTTTTGGAAGACTTCGCCCATGTCTACCACGGCGATCTTGGTCTCAGCCCAGGCGGAGCCCATACCGGCAGCCATCAGTGCAAAACTCAAACCAGCTACTTTCAACGCTTTATTCACACTTACTCCTTGGTCCCTCGGTCGAGGGCTACCTGATTTACCTGATTGTGCAAGCGATCTCTGGGACCGGCTTGTTACCTGGTGAGGCACGCAAGCTGCGCGTCCCATCATTGAATACCCCCACCGAAGTGGGGGAGCGTCCGCACCCTTAGAAGGTACGGCCGATGTTGAAGGAGAAGACTTCGGTATCGTCCCCTTCGTATTTCTTGAGCGGTTGTGCAATCACGAACACCAGGGGGCCCATGGGGGAGAGCCACTGCAGTGACAGACCCGCCGACATCCGGATATTGGTGGGGTCAGAATAGTCCATCAGATAGTTACAGCCACTGAAGCAACGGTTCTGGTACTGACCATATTCGAAGGTGGTGTCCCACACTGTACCGGCATCGATGAAGAAGCTGGTACGCAGCTGGGGCTGGTAGCTTTCAGACGCGAACGGCGTCGGCACTATCATCTCGAGGGAGGCTACCGCCAGGGCATTGCCCCCCACAGAGCTGTCGGTGCCCTGGATCACGTCGTTACCGCCCAGGTTGTAGTAGTAGAGCGCCTTAGGACCGACTGTGTTGCTCTTGAAGCCGCGCAGGGTGTCGAAACCACCGGCATAGTAGTTCTCGAAGAAGGGCAGCACGTGGTCGTAGTCACCGTTGCTGCCGTAGCCATTACCGTAAGAGGCGCGGGCCTTGGCCAGCATGACCCACTGGTGGTCGGCATCAAACGGGAAGTAATGGGAGTCTTCGGCGTTGAGCTTGAAGTACTGCAGATCCATGCCAGGCACAGTCACCTTGGCGTTCACCCGCTGACGGTCACCCGCAGTAGGGAACTGGCCCTTGTTGAGGGTGGAGCGAGTCCAGCCGGCGGTGACATCCACTGTGTTGAACACCATGCGGTTGTCGCCGTCCAGGTTGGCCTGGTACACCTTCCAGAACTCATCCACCTGCACATAGGGGTTGGGCTGGGACAGCTTGTTGTTCTCGTAGCCGAGGCTGAAGTCGAGACGGTTGTTCTCGTTGACCGGGAAACCACTGGAGAGGCGGAAGCCTATGGTGGTGTTCTCGTAGTCGACTATGTTGGCATCGGCCGCGCTGAACTTGTTGTAGTAGAGGCGGCCGCCCAGGCTGACGCCATCGACGGTGAAGTAGGGATCGTTGTAGCTGAGATCGATGTTCTTCGAGTAGTCGTTGGTGCTGGCATTGATGCCGATCTTCTTGCCGGTCCCCATGAAGTTGTCTTGCTGCAGGCCCGCCTGCAGGCTCAGACCAGACTCGGTACCGTAGCCGATGCCGGCGTTGATGGAGCCTGCCGGTTGCTCCTTGACCTTGAAGTCCAGATCGACCTGATCGTCGCTGCCCGCCACCCGCTTGGTGTCCACTTCCGCAGTCTCGAAGAAGCCGAGGCGGTTGAGACGGGTCTTGGACTGCTCGACGTTGTCGGAGGAGAGCCAGGTGCCTTCCATCTGACGCATCTCGCGACGCAGCACTTCGTCCTTGGTGGTGACGTTGCCGCTGAAGTTGATGTTGCGCACATAGACACGGGGGCCCGGCTCTATGTTGACGATCAGCTCCACTTCCTTGGTCTGGTCATTGACCTGGGGGAAGGTGACCACTTTGGGGTAAGCGTAGCCATAACGGCCGAGGAACTTGGAGAGCACCTCTTCGGTGTGGGTCACCTGGCTGGCGGAGTAGACGCTGCCCGCCTCTATGGGGATGAGCCCCTTCATATCGCCGCCACGGTCGATGAGATCGCCCTTGAGCTGCACGCCGGAGACCTTGTACTGATCCCCTTCCTTGATGTTCAGGGTGACGTAGACGCCCTTCTTGTCCGGGGTCATGGAGACCTGGGTGGACTCCTGAGCGAAACGTATGTAGCCGCGGTCCATGTAGTAGGAGCGCAGCACTTCGATGTCACCGGCCAGCTTCTGCTTCTGGTAGCGCTGATCGCCTGTGAAGTTCCACCAGGGCACGTCGTCCTTCAAGGAGAGCTGGGCCAGCAGTTTCTCTTCCGGGAACACCTGGTTGCCGACAATGTTGATCTGCTGGATCTTGGCCGCTTCCCCTTCCACGAAGGTGAACTTGAGGTCGACCCGGTTGCGGGGCAGCGGGGTGACGATGGCCTTGACCTTGGCGGAGTACTTGCCCACGCCGTAGTAGAAATCTTCCAGTCCCTTCTCGAGGGAGCTCAGCACTGTGCGATCCAGGGGATCACCGACGCGGATGCCGGAGGACTCCAGGCTCTGGGTCAGCTGCTCCTCCTTGATGTCCTTGTTGCCGGAAAACTCGATGCTGGAGATGGTCGGGCGTTCCTTCACCACGACTTGCAGCACCTGGCCGTCACGATAGACCTTGACGTCCTCGAAGTTGCCGGAGGCATAGAGCTTCTTGATGGCGTTGGCCAGGGCCACCGAGTCCACGGAGTCACCGACCCGGACCGGCAGATTCAACAGGGCGGCGCCCAGGGTCACCCGCTGCAGACCCTCGACCTGAATGTCTTGCACCACAAAAGAGGCAGGGGCCGCCTGAGCCAGGAAGCTGGCTCCCAGCAGGCAACTCAACACCAATGCTTTTTTAACAGCCATTTTGTTCTTATGTGTCCTTGTTGATGCTCTAGCCTCAGAGGCGAGCGAAATCATTAAACAGCGCAATGCCCATCAGTAACATCAGAATGGCGGCGCCTATCCTGAACCCAATTTCCTGAATTTTTTCTGGTACCGGCTTGCCGGTGACTGCCTCGATGAGGAAGTAGACCAAATGGCCCCCATCCAGCACCGGCAGGGGGAACAGATTGATGATCCCCAGGTTGACGCTGATGAGCGCCAGGAAACCGAGGAAATAGACCAACCCGTAATCTGCGCTGCTGCCAGCCCCCTTGGCGATGGAGATGGGGCCGCTCAGGTTGTCCAGGGAGACGATGCCACCGATCAGCTTGCCAATCATGTCGAAGGTCAGCGTGATCAGGCTCCAAGTCTTCTGGACCCCATGCCACAGGGCTTGCAAAGGCCCATACTGTAACAGAACTCGATACTCATCCGGTAATGGAACCAGTTGCGGCGACAAGCCGACGAAACCGACCATCTGGCCCCGTACTTTTTTCACATCCGGGGTCAGGGTCAGGGTCAGATCGCTGCCCTCGCGCTCCACCGTCACCTGCAGTGGCTGCTCCGGTGATTGCTGCACTCGCTCGACAAACTCGGTCCATTCGGTGATCGCCTGATCACCCACGCCCTTGATGCGATCCCCCACCTGCAAACCCGCCTTCTCGCTGGCGCTCGAGGGCACTATGGCCTGTACCACCGGCAGCACCTTGCCGCCGAGAGGGACTATCCCCAGGCTGCCGATGGGGGACTCTTTGTCCGGATCGAAGGTCCAGCTATCCAGCATCAGCGTCTTGTTGACGGCGTAGCTGGCGCCTGGCGCCTTCAGCTTGAGCTGTACCGATTTGTCTCCCAGATGGCTGATGAGGGCATAGGTCACGCTCTCCCAGTCTTCGGTGGCCTCGTCGCCGACGCCGACGATCTCCATGCCAGGCTCTATGCCGGCCTGGGCCACTATGGACGCAGGGCGCACCTCGCCGACCACCGGCTTGACGCTGGGCACCCCTATCATGAACATCAGCCAGAAGGCGAACAGGGCAAACACGAAGTTTGCCATGGGGCCGGCCGCGACTATGGCCATCCGTGCCCAGACGCTCTTGTGGTTGAAGGCCTGTGCCTCCTCCCCCGGCTTGAGCTCATCGACCCGGCCGTCCAGCATCTTGACGTAGCCACCCAGCGGGATCAGGGCCAGCACATATTCGGTGCCATCCTTGCCGATGCGGCGCCAGATAGCCTTGCCAAAGCCGATGGAGAAACGCTCGACCTTGACGCCGCAGCGACGGGCTACCCAGAAGTGGCCAAATTCATGCACCGCCACCAGCAGCCCCAGGGCCACGATGAAGGCGCCAATATTCCATAACAAGGCGCCCATCAGCCGATCACCTCGGGGTCATGTCCAGTTCGGCGCTCGAGGGCGTAGAGAGCGGCACCAGGCCACCACAGTCCGTTCATACGGCAAGCTCCTCTATCAGTTGCTGGGCATGGGCACGGGCCCTGCCATCCAGCGCAATCAGATCCTCCAGCGAACCTGCGGCACTGGTGCCCAGTGTCGTCATGATGGATTCGTTGACTCTGGCAATATCCATAAATCCAATGCGCTCTGCAAGAAAAGCCGCGACGGCCTCTTCATTGGCGGCATTGAGAGAGGTGGTCGCCGCCTGTCCTTGCTGGCAGGCCGCCATGGCCAGTGCCAGGCAGGGATAACGGGCGTAGTCGGGGCGGATAAAGCTGAACTCTCCGACACTGAAGAAATCCAAAGGTTCCACACCGGACTCAATCCTGGCCGGGTAGGCCAGGGCGTGGGCTATGGGGGTACACATGTCCGGGTTGCCGAGCTGGGCCAGCACTGAACCGTCCTTGTACTGCACCATGGAGTGGATCACCGACTGGGGGTGGATCACCACCTGGATCTGCTCCGGGAGGGCGTTGAACAGCCAGCGCGCCTCTATGTATTCCAACCCCTTGTTGATCATGGTGGCGGAGTCCACCGAGATCTTGGCCCCCATGGACCAGTTGGGGTGCGCCACCGCCTGGGCCGGTGTGACCCTGGCCAGCTCGTCGATGTCGGTATAGCGGAAGGGGCCGCCTGAGCCGGTCAGCAGTATCTTGCTGATGCCCGCCCCGGCCAGATCGCAGAAGCCAGGCTCGCGCTGAATAGCCTCGGGCAGGCACTGGAAGATCGCATTGTGTTCGCTGTCGATGGGCAGCAGCTCGGCGCCATGGTGGCGTACCGCCTCCATAAAGAAGGCGCCGGACATCACCAGGGCCTCCTTGTTGGCCAGCAGGATCCGCTTGCCGGCACGCACGGCGGCCATGGTGGGTGCCAGACCCGCCGCACCGACGATGGCCGCCATGACGCTGTGGGCGTCAGGGTGAGCGGCCACTTCGCACAGGGCAGCCTGACCGCAAAGCACCCGGGTGGCGCAGCCATGGGTCTTGAGGCGACCGGCCAGATCGCTGGCGGCGCTCTCATCCACCATGACGGCGAAACGAGGGGAGAATTCGAGACAGTCCCGCACCATGGGATCCACGTTGCGAGCCGCGGTCAGCGCCAGCACCTGCCAGCGCCCCGGGTTCTGCCGCAGCACCTTGAGGGTGCTCTGACCGATGGAGCCGGAGGCTCCCAGAATGACCAGATTGCGCATCAGAACTCCTGACCGAGTAACAGATAGCTGAGCAGGAAGACGGGCAGCGCCGCCGTCAGGCTGTCGATGCGATCGAGGATGCCGCCGTGGCCCGGCAGCAGGGTGCCGGAATCCTTGATGCCAGCCTCCCGCTTGAACATGCTCTCGGTCAAATCGCCGAGCACGGACGCCAGCACCGCCAGCAGAGAGCAGAGCAGCACCACCCCCATCTTGGCCGGCACGAAGCCCATGAACCAGGTCACGCTGATGGCCAGCACGCTGGCGGTAAAGAGTCCGCCCAACATGCCCTCTATGGTTTTACCCGGGCTGACGGCCGGGGCCAGCTTGTGCTTGCCGAACGCCTTGCCGAAAAAATACGCGCCAGAATCTGCCGCCCAGACCAGGCCCATCACGAACAGCAGGATCCAGGCCCCCATCATGGGGTCGTGATAGAAGTTGTACCCACGGATGGCCACCAGGGACCAGAAGAAAGGCACCAGGGTCACCAGACCGAACAGGGACTTGAGCCAGACGGACTCTTTCCACAGCCTGGCGCTGCGGGGGTAGCGCAGTACCAACAGAAGCCCGAGCAGCCACCAGCTGATGGCGGTCCAGAGCACGCCCATCACCAGCGGATGCAGCTGGGGGATCCAGAGTTGCTCTACCGGCACCCAGAACAGGCTGGCACCGAGCAACAGGCAGAACACCAGCGGCAACCATTGTTGCGGCTGGGCAGAGACGAAGGCGCTCCACTCACGGCTGGCCAGCAGAAAGACCAGGGCAGCGAGCAGGGCAAAGAATTTCAATGGCAGGAAAAACAGTGCCCCCAACACCAGGGGTACTAACAGTAATGCGGTAATAATTCGTTGTTTTAGCAAAAGAAACCTCTCTCTTGGGAGCGGGGTTTAGCCGGTCTGTTGCGCGGCGATCAATTCCCGTATCTGTTCACCCGTACACCCGAAGCGACGCTCGCGAGCAACGAAGGAGGCAACTGCCCCGCTGAACTCGGCCTCGTCAAAGTCGGGCCACAAGACCGGGGTAAAATAGAGCTCGGCATAAGCAAGCTGCCATAACACAAAATTGCTGATGCGATGATCCCCGCCGGTACGGATCAGCAGATCCACCGGAGGCAGGTCGGCCATGCAGACCTGGCGTGCCAGTGCCTTTTCATCGACCGCCTCTGCATCCAGCTCGCCCGCTGCCACGGCGCGAGCCAGCCTGCGGGCCGCCTGGGCTATGTCCCATTGACCACCATAATTGGCGGCGATGTTGAGGGTGAGTCCCTGGTTGCCGGCGGTCAGGGCCTCGGCCTTGGCGATCTTGGCCTGCAGCCGTTCACTGAAACGGGCGGTATCGCCGATCACCTTGAGCCGGATGCCATTGCTGTGCAACTTGTTCACCTCGCGGCCAAGCACCGTCATGAACAGCTCCATCAGGGCATTGACCTCCCCTTCCGGGCGGCGCCAGTTCTCACTGGAGAACGCGAACAGGGTCAGCGCCTCCATCTTGGCACGGGCGGCAAAGGCCACGGCCTCACGCACGGATTTCACGCCCGCCTTGTGGCCAGAGACCCGCATCTTGCCACGGTTCTGAGCCCAGCGACCATTGCCATCCATGATGATGGCGACGTGACGAGGCAAGGACGAGCTGGCGCTATCGCCTAGCGCTGCCAAAAGCGACATTCATTTCTCCCACAAAGACAAAAGCGCCGTGCAGGGGCACTACACGGCGCTCGTAATATACCTGTCGGAGGCTTAGATTTCCATTAGCTCCTTTTCCTTCGCGGCCAGGGCGTCATCCACCAGCTTGACGAAGGCGTCGGTCAGTTTCTGGATCTCTTCCTGGGCGCGACGGTCGTCGTCCTCGGAGATCTCCTTGTCCTTCAGCAGAGCCTTCAGGTCTGCGTTGGCATCGCGACGGATGTTCCGCACGGCAACCCGGGCACCTTCGGCCTCGGCACGGACTATCTTGGTCAGATCGCGGCGACGCTCTTCGGTCAGCGCAGGCAAGGGGACGCGCAGAGTCTGGCCATTGCTGGACGGGTTCAGGCCCAGATCTGAGGTCAGGATGGCTTTTTCCACCGCCTGGATCATGGAGCGATCGAAGATGGAGATGGACAGGGTGCGGGCATCTTCTGCCACTACGTTAGCCAACTGTTTCAGAGGAGTGGCGGCACCGTAATACTCCACCTGGATACCGTCGAGCAGGCTCGGATGAGCACGGCCGGTACGGATCTTGGACATCTGGGTCTTGAGCGATTCTACGCTCTTGGCCATGCGGTCCTTGGCGTCGTTTTTAATCTCGTTGATCACAGTGGTTTTCCTTTTGGCGAACGAGCCGGCATGCGGCCCGTATCTATCTTGTTTACTGGCGTAATGGACAAGCGCGCCAGGCGGCTCAGGCTTGTCTTACTTGCTGACGTGGTGGATCAGGGTACCTTCCGGCTCACCCATGATAACCCGACGCAATGCACCCGGTTTGTTCATGTTGAACACGCGGATCGGCAGATCGTGGTCGCGGGCCAGAGTAAAAGCAGCAAGATCCATCACTTTGAGTTCTTTTTCAAGAACTTCATCATAACTCAGTTCTTGATAGAGCACTGCATCCGGGTTCTTGACCGGATCATCGGTGAACACACCATCGACCTTGGTGGCCTTGAGCACCACGTCGGCTTCGATCTCGATGCCGCGCAGGCAGGCTGCGGAGTCGGTGGTGAAGAAGGGGTTACCGGTACCGGCGGAGAAGATCACCACTTTGCCGGCACGCAGCTGGCTGATGGCCTCGGCCCAGCTGTAGGAATCGCAGACACCCTGCAGGGAGATGGCAGACATCAGACGGGCATTCACATAAGCACGATGCAGGGCATCACGCATGGCCAGGCCGTTCATGACGGTCGCCAGCATGCCCATGTGGTCACCCACCACGCGGTTCATGCCCGCCTTGGCAAGACCGGCACCACGGAACAGGTTGCCGCCGCCAATGACCAGACCGACCTGAACACCCAGCTCAACCAGCTCTTTGATCTCTTGGGCCATCCGCTCCAGCACCGCTGGATCAATGCCAAAACCCTCGGATCCTTGCAGGGCTTCACCACTCAACTTCAGAAGAACACGTCTGTATGCAGGCTTGGGATTGGTACTCATGTCACTGATTCCTGGTCATATAAAGACCGCGACATAAGTCGCGGTCTGGGGAAACGGAAAAACCGGTTCGATTAGGCCTTCTGAGCGGCCGCGATCTGGGCTGCAACTTCAGCCGCGAAATCGGTCTCTTGCTTCTCGATGCCTTCGCCCACTTCGAAACGGGTGAAGGAAACAACGTCAGCGCCTTCTTTCTTCAGCAGCTCAGCCACAGTGATGGACGGGTCCTTCACGAAGGGTTGACCAGTCAGGGAAACCTCACCAGTGAACTTCTTCATGCGGCCTTCAACCATCTTCTCGGCGATGTCTTTCGGCTTGCCGGAGTTGATGGCGATGTCGATCTGAATTTCGCGCTCTTTGGCAACGACTTCAGCAGACACGTCTTCAGGCTTGACGAACTGCGGGCTGTTGGCAGCGACGTGCATGGCCAGATCTTTGGCCAGGTCGGCAGTACCGCCGGTCAGCTTGGTGATAACACCGATACGGGAACCGTGTACGTAGGTACCCAGGTTGTCACCTTCAACCAGCATCACGCGACGCAGGTTCATGTTCTCACCGATCTTGGCGATCAGGTTGGTGATGGTCAGCTCGACGGACTCACCGTTACCGAAATCGGCGGCCTTCAGGGCGTCGATGTCAGCAATTTTCTGGGTCGCGGCGATGTCGGCGATCTTCTGGCCCATGGCCATGAAGCTGGCGTCTTTGGCGACGAAGTCGGTTTCGCTGTTCAGCTCGATCATGGCGGCAATGTTGCCTTCGGTACGGGCGAAGATCACGCCTTCAGCGGCGATACGGCCCGCTTTCTTGGCGGCCTTGGCCTGACCGGATTTGCGCATGTTCTCGATTGCCAGCTCGATGTCACCAGCGGCTTCTTCCAGCGCTTTTTTGCAATCCATCATGCCAGCGGCAGTGCGCTCGCGCAGTTCTTTTACCAGGGCGGCAGTAACGTTAGCCATGTCCAGTATCCTCGGTCTTGAATTGACAAGAAACAGGGGCCACAAGGGCCCCTGCTAACCAATTACATCAGCTTGGTTAATAAGGGCTTTACAGTCCTTATCAATTACTCAGCTTCAACGAAGCCATCTTGTTCGGCTTGAACAACGATGTCCTGAGCGCGAGCTTCCAGTACGGTGTCAGCAGCAGCATTCAGGTACAGCTGTACGGCACGGATAGCGTCGTCGTTACCCGGGATGACATAGTCAACGCCGTCCGGGTTGGAGTTGGTATCAACGATGGAAACTACCGGGATACCCAGGTTATTGGCTTCTTTGATAGCGATGTGCTCGTGGTCGGCATCGACAACGAACAGAACGTCAGGCAGGCCGCCCATGTTCTTGATACCACCCAGGCTCTTCTCCAGCTTGTCCATTTCGCGAGTACGCATCAGCGCCTCTTTCTTGGTCAGCTTGTCGAAGGTACCGTCTTGGCTCTGGGTTTCCAGATCTTTCAGGCGCTTGATGGACTGACGAACGGTTTTCCAGTTGGTCAGCATGCCGCCCAGCCAGCGGTGGTTAACATAGAACTGGTCGCAACGCTCAGCGGCTTCTTTTACGGCTTCAGACGCGGCACGCTTGGTACCTACAAACAGGACCTTGCCCTTCTTGGCAGCTACGGAGCTGATGAAGTTCATGGCATCGTCAAACATCGGAACGGTTTTTTCCAAGTTGATGATGTGAACCTTGCTGCGGGCGCCGAAGATGTAGGACTTCATTTTCGGGTTCCAGTAACGAGTCTGGTGACCGAAGTGAACGCCGGCTTGCAGCATGTCGCGCATAGAAACTTTAGCCATTTTATACCTCTGTATTGGGGTTAGGCCTCCACACATCCCATGTAACCGACCCCAAAGGGGCACCCCGGTACAGGTGTCGATGTGTGTGTGTTATTGATTAAGGGTGATGGCATGAGGACACAAGTTCCCCATTCCGGCGCGCTTTATACCATAACTTTGGTCAGGACACCACCAGATGGACCGCTAAAAATGGATCCCGGCGGGGGCTGCGACCGCTGGATGACGTTGCGATGACGATCACACTGGAAGTAAACGGGGGTTGGGGATAAAATTTTGCCCTGATTGCAAACGCATCTATTTTTCATTACCTGATTGTTGGGCATCGGCAGGATGCGCAGTCGGGCCCCAAGAGAGATCCCATGTCCATTAAAATCAAGACACCGGAAGAGATTGAAAAGATGCGCATTGCCGGCCAGCTGGCCGCCGATGTGCTGGTCATGATCGCCCCCCATGTCAAGGCTGGCGTCACCACAGACGAGCTGAACACCCTGTGCCACAACCATATCGTCGAGATACAGCAGGCCATTCCCGCGCCGCTCAACTATCACGGCTTCCCCAAGTCCATCTGCACCTCGGTCAATGATGTGATCTGCCACGGCATCCCCAATCACAAGAAGCTGCGGGAAGGGGACATCATCAACCTGGACATCACCGTCATCAAGGATGGCTACCACGGCGATACCTCCGCCATGTTCATCGTGGGCCAGACCACCCCCCTGCGTCGCCAGCTGTGCAAGGTGGCGCAAGAGAGCCTGTACGCCGCCATCAAGCAGGTGCGTCCCGGCATGTGCATCACAGAGATAGGCGCCGTGATCCAGCCCATCGTCGAGCAGGCCGGTTTCTCTGTGGTACGTGACTACTGCGGCCACGGCATCGGCAGCGAGTTCCACGAAGAGCCGCAGATCCTGCACTACCGCAACGGCGGCAAGCTGGAACTCAAACCGGGCATGTGCTTCACCATAGAGCCCATGGTCAACAGCAAGAAGTACCACTGCCGCATCAATCCCAAGGATGGCTGGACCGTCACCACCAAGGACGGCGGCGACTCCGCCCAGTGGGAACACACCCTGCTGGTCACCGAGGATGGCTGCGAGGTGCTCACCCTGCGCCCCGACGACACTATCGACCGCGTCATCAAACACAGCTAACATCGAACCCCGGCCCTGACCTCAAAGCGCCGGGGTTTTTACTGCCCGTTCCAGCCGTTTGCCTGCCACTTGTGTGTGAGATGCCATGGATGCCAGTCTGCTTTCCCCCCACCTGTTACCCGACGACCAGCTCACCCGTGACAACTGCAAGGAGTATCTGAGCCGCTTCCTTGTCTGGCTGCACGAGCGCTTCGATGCCGGCGACAACATCATCGAACTGGTGGCCACCCGCTCCGAATACATGGATGCGCTGCTGACAAGGCTCTGGCACAAGTTCGGCTTCGACAAGACCAGCCTGACCCTGATCGCGGTGGGCGGCTATGGCCGGGGCGAACTGCACCCCCACTCCGACATCGACCTGCTCATCCTCTATGAAGGGGACGAGCTGGACGAGGTGCTGGGGCTGCGCATCGGCGAGTTCATCACCTTGCTGTGGGATCTCAAGCTCGAGGTCGGGCAATCGGTGCGCAACGTGAGCGAGTGCATCGAGCAGGGCCGCAACGATATCACTGTCGCCACCAACCTCATTGAGGCGCGCTACATCACAGGGCGCCAGGCGGGGTTCGAGCAGTTGCAGGCCGCCACCCAGCCCCAGCACTTCTGGCCGAGCGAGTCCTTCTTTCGTGCCAAGCGCGAAGAGCAGAGCCTGCGCCATCAGCAGTTTCTCGGCACCGCCTACAAGCTGGAACCCGATCTCAAGAGCAATCCCGGCGGCCTTCGGGACATCCAGACCCTGGCCTGGGTCGCCCGCCGCCACTTCGGCGCTACCACACTGTTCGAGATGACCAGCCACGGTTTTCTCAACCGGGCCGAGTACCGCGAGCTGCTCGACTGCCAGAACTTCCTGTGGAAGGTGCGTTTCGCTCTGCACATGGCCATCAACAAGGGGGACAACCGCCTTTTGTTCGATCGCCAGCGCACCGTGGCCCAGATGCTGGGGTTCGAGGGGGAAGGCAACGGCCCGGTCGAGCAGATGATGAAGCGTTTCTATCAGACGGTCAGACGGGTGGCCGAGCTCAACGAGATGCTGCTGCAGCTCTTTGACGAGGCCATCCTCGGCAACACCGCCATGGATGTGCGCCGCATCAGCGACGAGTTCCAGCTCCGTGGCCGCCTCATCGATGCGGTGGATTCCGAGCTGTTTGGCCGCGACCCCGCCGCCATACTGCGGCTCTTCTACCAGATAGCCCAGCACCCGGACATCGCCGGCATCCACTCCGCCACCCTGCGCCAGCTGCGGGAGGCCAGACGCACCCTCAGCTGCTGGCTGCAGGACTTGCCCGAATGCCGTCGTCTGTTCATGGCGCTGCTGCGCCACCCCAACGGCATCGGCCAGCCCCTCACTCTTATGCATAAGTACGGGATCCTCGCGGCCTATCTGCCCCAGTGGAACCTCATCGTCGGCCAGATGCAGTTCGACATGTTCCACGCTTACACGGTGGATGAGCATACCCATCGCCTGCTCCAGAACATCCATCGCTTCCCCAACACGGCCAGCCGCCAGACCCACCCGCTCTGCCACGAGGTGTTCACCCAGTTGCGCAAGCCGGAGTTGCTCAGCATCGCCGCCCTGTTCCACGACATCGCCAAGGGACGGCGGGGGGATCACTCCGAGCTCGGCGCCGTCGATGCGCTGGAGTTCTGCCAGTTGCACGGGCTGGATCGCTACGAGAGCCGCCTGGTGGCCTGGCTGGTGCGCCATCACCTGCTGATGTCGGTCACCGCCCAGCGCCGCGACATCTACGATCCCGAGGTGGTTACCGACTTCGCCCACAAGGTGCGCGACGAACTGCACCTGGATCTGCTCTATTGCCTGACCGTGGCCGATATCTGCGCCACCAACGACACCCTGTGGAACGACTGGAAAGGTACCCTGCTGCGGGAGCTCTACTTCGCCACCCAGAAGGCGCTGCGCCAGGGGCTGGAAAACCCGCCGGACATGCGCCTCAAGATCCGCGAGAACCAGCGTCAGGCCAGGCAGATCCTGGCCCAGCGCGAGGTGCCCGAGGAAGCAGTCAACGCCCTCTGGAACGACTTCAAGGCCGACTATTTCCTGCGCCACAGCCCGGAGCAGATCGCCTGGCATTGCCGCAAGATCATCGCGCACGGCGACAACCCAGCCCCCCTGGTGCTCATCGGCAAGCACCCCATCCGGGGCGGCAGCGAGGTGTTCATCTATTGCCGCGACACCCCGAATCTGTTCGCCACTGTGGCCTCGGCGCTGGATCAGAAGAATCTCAACATCCACGACGCCCAGATCATGAATTCGCGCAACGACTATGTGCTGGACACCTTCATCGTGCTCGAGCCCAATGGCGAACCCATCAGCCCCAACCGCACCGCCACCATCAAGAAGGCGCTGGAGAAGGCGCTGCAGGAGCCGGGCAAGCTGGTGCTGCGCAACAAGCCCCTGTCACGGCGCCACCGCCAGTTCAGCGTGCCGACCCGGGTGGTCTTCCTGCCCCGCACTTCACCCACGAAGGGGGAGAGCCGCCACACTCTGCTGGAGCTGACAGCCCTGGATACCCCGGGCCTGCTGGCCCGCATCGGTGCCGTCTTCCAGCAGTGCGGCATCGAATTACATGCCGCCAAGATCACCACCATAGGCGAGCGGGTAGAAGACTTCTTCAGCCTCACCACCCTCGAAGGCGAGCCGCTGAACCAGGCCGAACAGCAGGCGCTGGAGGAGCGACTGGTCAATCAGCTCAACCCGCAGGAGCAGGGGGACGAGGAGGGGCGATAAGACCCGGGAAAGGCTTCACAAGACGCCGTTTATCGTTCTGATTTATCAATCAGAACAAGTGGTTGGGCCACTCAAGTACAATAAACCGCCTTTCTTTTGAAGAAATCGGCCAGAGCCCTTAAAAACGATTGGAAAAGTGTGATACAACAAACAGAATTTTTTAAAGGAAACCTGTCATGACCCAGTTGCAACAGACCATCGAAGCGGCCTTCGAGCGCCGTGATTCCATCACCCCCGGCTCCGTCGATGCCGCCACCAAGGCCGCCATCCTGGAGGCCATCGATCTGCTGGACTCCGGCAAGGCCCGGGTCGCCGAGAAGATTGCCGGTGAGTGGGTCGTCCACCAGTGGCTGAAGAAGGCCGTGCTGCTCTACTTCCGCATCAATGACAACGGCATCATCAAGGGCGACGACGCCCAGTACTACGACAAGGTTCCTCTCAAGTTCTCCGACTACACCGCCGAGCAGTTCAAGGCGGCAGGCGTGCGCGTGGTGCCGCCGGCCACCGCTCGCAAGGGCTCCTTCATCGCCCCCAATACTGTGCTGATGCCCTCCTATGTCAACATCGGCGCCTTCGTCGATGAAGGCACCATGGTCGATACCTGGGCCACAGTGGGCTCCTGCGCCCAGATCGGCAAGAACGTGCACCTCTCCGGCGGCGTCGGCATAGGTGGCGTACTGGAGCCGCTGCAGGCCAACCCGACCATCATTGAGGACAACTGCTTCATCGGTGCCCGTTCAGAAGTGGTTGAAGGGGTGATAGTCGAGGAAGGTTCCGTTATCTCCATGGGCGTCTTCATCGGTCAGTCCACCCGCATCTATGACCGCGAAACCGGCGAGATCCACTATGGTCGCGTGCCGGCCGGTTCAGTGGTGGTCTCCGGCTCCCTGCCCTCCAAGTGCGGCAAGTACAGCCTGTATGCCGCCGTCATCGTCAAGAAGGTGGATGCCAAGACCCGTGCCAAGGTCGGCATCAACGCCCTGCTGCGTTCCATCGACGAGTGATCGACCAGCCATCATGGTAAAAGGGGCCTTTTGGGCCCCTTTTGATTTTGGCGATCCTGTCACAGGCAAGCCACTGTGACTCGGTTAAGATAGATGGGTCAGGATCGTTTCAAACCGAGGAAGCCCGATGTACGAGAATCTGAAGAGCCTGGGGATCCAGGAGCCCACCTCAGTGGACAGCTATACCCTACGCCAGGAAGCCAACCACGACATCCTCAAGATCTATTTCAAGAAGCAGAAGGGAGAGTTCTTCGCCAAGAGCGTCAAATTCAAGTATCCCCGTCAGCGCAAGACCATGCTGATAGACTCGGGCACCCATGAGTACAAGGATGTCACCGAGATCAACGCCAACCTCAAGTACGTGGTGGATGAGCTGGATAACCTGACCCAGGGCGTACACGTCGAGATCGATCAGGACATCAAGCAGAAAATCCTGCGCGACCTGCGTCATCTGGAAAAAGTGGTGCAGAACAAGATAAGCGAGATAGAGCGGGACCTGGAAAAACTCTAGGCAGTTTCCCACCCTGTACAAGGCGCCATCAGGCGCCTTTTTTAATGCCGATGCACAGGGAGATGCCAACGCACTCCCCCCGGGTCTGCTCAACGGGCTGACAAGCGCCCAGCAAAAAGGGAGGCTTGCGCCTCCCTTTTCAAGAACTCTGATATTCAGGCAACAGGATTAGTTGCTCTTCATCCAGATGTCCATGTCGGTTTTCAGGTTGTCGGACTTGGTACCGAAGATGGCCTGTACACCGGAGCCAGCAACCACCACACCGGCGGCGCCCAGCTTCTTCAGACCAGCCTGGTCAACCTTGGCCACATCCTTCACGCCGACACGCAGACGGGTGATGCAGGCATCCAGGGAGGCGATGTTCTCTTTACCACCGAAGGCAGACACCAGGGCAGCAGACATCTCGTCTTTGCTTTGACCAACTGTCTCTTCGGCAGCTTCGTCTTCGCGACCCGGGGTTTTCAGGTTCATGGCACGGATCACCACGGTGAAGACCACGTAGTAGATGACGGCGTAGACCAGACCCAGACCGACCAGCAGCAGCATGTTGTCGGCACGGGGCGATTGCACCACGAAGTCGATGAAGCCGTTGGAGAAGGTGTGACCGTGTACGACACCCAGGGAGTTGGTCAGGACGTAAGCCAGACCGGCCAGCAAGGCATGAATCGCATACAGTACCGGTGCCACGAACAGGAAGGAGAATTCGATAGGCTCGGTGATACCGGTCAGGAAGGAGGTCAGGGCAGCGGAGGCCATGATACCAACAATCTTGGCGCGGTTTTCCGGCTTGGCAGCGTGAGCGATGGCAAACGCAGCAGCAGGCAGACCGAACATCTTGAACAGGTAACCACCGGCCAGTTGACCGAAGCCGTTACCGGCAGCGCGAGAAGCGTCATCAGCAGTCAGGAAGCAGGTCATGATGCCGTGTACGGTTTCGCCAGCGGCGTTGACACAGGTACCCGCCTGATAGAAGAAGGGGACGTTCCAGATGTGGTGCAGACCGAACGGGATCAGGGAGCGCTCGACCACGCCGTAGATACCGAAGGCCAGTACCGGGTTCTGGTTGGCAGCCCAGTCGGAGAAGGCACCGATGGCACCACCGATCGGCGGCCAGATGAAGGAGAGCACAACACCCAGGCCGATGGAGACGAAGCCGGTGATGATGGGCACGGCACGCTTACCGGCGAAGAAGCCAAGGTACTCGGGCAGCTGGATCTTGTAGAAACGGTTGAACGCCCAGGCAGCGACACCACCGGCGAGGATACCCCCCAGCACACCGGTATCTATGCTCTCGACACCCATCACAGGTGCCATGACCTTCAGGGTCGCGACCATGATGCCGTAGCCGACGATGGCAGACAGACCGGATACACCGTCGTTATTGGTAAAGCCAAGTGCCACGCCGACGGCGAACAGCAGGGCCATCTGGCCAAACACTGAACCACCGGCCTGCTCCATCAGCTGGGAGACAATTTCCGGCAACCAGCTGAAGTGAGCAGCGCCCACCCCCAGCAGAATACCTGCAACGGGCAAGACCGATACGGGCAGCATCAGCGCCTTACCGACCTTTTGCAGATTAGAGAAAGCATTTTTTAACATGTGTGCGCTCCTGAATGGATTTTTTCCGTCAACGACTCAGTGCAGCTATAGATGACGACCTTCTTCATCTGACGTTGTACTGGATGCGTTTCCCGGGTTGCTTATTTTGACCAACAGAATATAACCCAGCAGCTTTTAAAATGCCTGCACCGCACCCAAGGGAATAATAAATTTGGAGGAGAGATCACAAGATAATTAAATAAGGGGAAGTGAGGGAATCTTGAATATTATTTCGTATTGTTATAGTCACGCGGCAAAAAGAAAAGAATCACTTCAAAATAAATCACAGAGAAACGATATAATACCAAAGGAAACTTATTGTAACCCAATGTAACGCATTGATGTTTTATATTATCCAGTCTACCGATTAAAAAGGCCTCCAACAAGGGAGGCCTGAAATAAATATTAGTCTACATATATTCAGTCATTCAGTTTTTTTGTGAACGCTTCACCGCATCAATAAAGACAGATTTCGCCTTGGTTGAACCGGCACGCTCGGCTTCACTCACGAGCTGCATCGCCTTGTCGATGTCCCCGGCCTTGACCGCTTTCTCGATCTGGCTGTTGTAGAAGGTCTCGGTCTCGCTCAGCATGGCGGGGGGCGGTGTGCTGGGGGTCGCGGCAACAGCGGCAGTAGTCGCCGCCGTCGCAGCCACGGCCGTCGTGGCCGGCTTGGCCTGACTCATCGCGACCTTGTCCGAATACTCGGGCTTGAACACGGCTTCCAGGCCCTGCCCCTTGGCCATGTCGACGACCTCGAGTTGCAGCAGGCCCCAGGGGGAATGTGGGATGACGGGATCCTTGATATCCGGCTCGACAGTGCCATTGGCACGGGCAAACGCCTTGGCGGGATGCAATATGGTGGTGCTGCCGGACAGCTCGTCGGCCGGGGCATAGATCACCATGTAGGTTTCGGTCGCGGGATTGCCCGGCATGCTGCGGTCCACGAACACCTTGCCTTCGATCCTGTCATTGTCGAGCAGGTGGGCTGGCTGATACGTGAAGACAGATTCACCCAGCACGCGGGTTACCTTGAACTGGGCATCCAGCATGATCACCTTGGGCACGAGTACCGTCTTGCTCACCTGGGAGGCCAGGGTGATGGCCAGATTGCCGGTATTGGCCGGCAGACGATAGGCGGCAAAATAGCTCATCCCCTCGTCAAACTGATAGCTGGGTTGCTTGCCATCCAGGGTCAGCAGCGTGTCCCCCTCCGGCAGGGAGACATAATTGAATTCGTTGAATGCCTTGCAGCAGCTCGTCGTCTGAGCGAGCACCTGCTTGGCTTGGTCGGCATTGCTCAGGATGGAGGCGTGCTCTTGCACGGGCACTACCATGCTACCGGAACAACCGGCCAACAGCGCGGTAACCACGGCCGCGATAGACATCTTTACCAGTTTCATTCTTCTTATCTCCATAACCCGGTTGCCAAATCCTGCTAAACAAAACTGCCCCCATCAGGGGGCAGTGACTAACTTAACTGAAGATATTGCTTACCACCAGGCTTCTGCCTGGACGCCAACTTGCCAGGTGTCATCGGAGGTGCCACTTTCGAAGCTGTTCTTGCTACCGGAGCCATCAGCTTCGGTATCAGCCAGATAGGAAGCGAACACACGGATTTCCGGACGGGCCCAGAAGCTGGAACCGGCAGACCAGGCCTGCGCCAGGGTCAGCTTGTAACCGCCATCCTTGTCGCTGCCACCACTGGTGTAGCTGGTCTTGTCCTTGAAGATACCGCCTTCAAAGATGGTCTTGTTGAAGTCATCCCACTTGTACATAGGACGGACAACGGCGGAGAAGGTTTGAGTCTCGTCGTGGCCACTCCACATCTCGTTGCCTACACCGTAGACCAGCTGGTGACCCATCTCCCAGGAGTTACCCATCGGGATGACGCCCCAGTTGATGATACGGTAGCCGTCGGCACCGCTTTTCGCTTCGGCACCGTACCAGGAGCCGTCACCGTAGTAGGCCATGGCCTTGGAGTAGCCTTCGGTACCGTACTGCAGCACGGTCTTGTTGAAGCCACCAAAGATGCCCTGGGTCAGTTCGGCAGTCAGCATGACGCCGTTCTTCATGTTGTCGTTTTTCAGATCTTTCTGGGCTTCGGTCTCATTGACCAGAGCATACATGGCGCCCACTTCCAGGGAGCCGTCTTGCCACAGCGGGATGCCAGCATAACGCGCATCCAGGGTATTGACGTTCAGATCTTCGTTCTTCTGATAAGTCGGATCACCGTTGGCATCTACACCGGTCTGGGTGTACTGACCGAACACATCGGCCGCGCTGCGGTCGTTGCGAACCCAGGCGAAGGAGACCTTGCCAGGACCAGCCTGGATGCCTTCGATACCGGCGCCGGCACCGGAGATGTTCCAGTAGTAGAAGTCAGAGATGTGGATGTCGTGACGTTGGTAGTAACGCTTACCGGCCCAGAGGGTGGCTTCCGGTGCAAAGCCCAGCAGGCCCTTGGCTTGTACGTTGAACTGACGCAGTGCGAAATCGGAGTCGCCGTTGCACTGTTTGGCGTCGAAGTTACAGACGGTACCGGTGCCTTCCCAGTCATTGGAACCGTTGGATGCCATGGCAAACATGGAATCTACATAGAAAGTCTTGCCATCTTTGTTGAAGACTTCCTGACCCAGTTGCACTTCGCCGTAGGTATCATTTTCGTTACCCAGACGGCCAACCTTGTTGACGTTGTATTTAACCATGTCCCCGTCACCGGAAACACCAACACCTGAACGGAAGTAGCCGTGGAAATCAACGGCGAAGGCGGCTTGAGAAGCCAGGGCAGCGGTTACTGCTGCTGCAATCGGGAGCCACTTTGCTTTCATTTTCATTTTCCTTATTCCCGCTGGGAGTGTGATCCTGATATTCAAGTTCTTATCACTGAAAAACGTTTCAGCGATAACCGGGGTCGATTATATGTAGCCAATTTCGCGACAAACATGAGCTGATTCACAAAACGGTGACAAATCGCGCGCCCCCACCCCAGAGGACGCATATCAAGATAAAAAAAGCAAAAATAAGCAATAAAACACCAACAATCACCCACAAAAAGAAAAACAACGCCAAAGAAAGCGCTTTCAACTATTAATTTGCGATGAAGATTAAGTGAATAATCAGTCGCGCCGTGACGAAAACATGATTGAAATCGCTTTCAGTGCGGAACTTTTAATTTTCTGATGTGTCGCCGTTCTGATGAATATGGGTCTGAGGAATCCGATCTGGCGGGGGAAAATAACCGGATAAAGTGCGGGATATATTTCAAGAAAGGTTAAGTGAGTCCCAAAATAACACTCCCCCGTCAGCACGCTCACGGGGGAGAAATTTAAAATACGAAGGCAATCCGGCTAGAGTCTATTTTCCCAGCTTTTCAACCAGGCCAGCGCCGCGACCTCAGGCTCATCTTCCAGTGTCGCGTCTATCTCAAGGTGCGGTACCAGGGCGTCGGCGGCCAGCTCCTGCAGCAGTTCATCGAGCCTGCGTCCGGCCCCGCAGAAGTGTTCATAGCTGCTGTCCCCCATGGCGATGAGGGCATAACGCCATCCCTTCATATAAGGAGCGCGATCGGCCAGGGCCGTGGCGAAGGGTTGCAGATTGGGAGGAATATCCCCCTGCCCCGTGGTGGCACTGACGATCAGCAAGAAGCGGGATGGGTCTATGTCAGTCAGCTCGGCTTCATCGAAGAGCTGGCAGACATGCCCCTGGGCTTGCAGGTGATCCCGCAGTGTCTCGGCCACCAGCATGGCCGAGCCATAGACGGTGCCGACCAGGATATCGATGTCGGCCATCAGCGACTCCTCGAACGAAGGAGAGGGCCCGACTCTGGCATCATGCCCGGAGTCTTGGCCCCGGACAGGGTCTGGGTGCGCGGGGTTGCTGGCGGGGTATCTCGTTGAGTCATAAGTGGTTCCTCTGACGGGCGTGGCCTACAGCATGCCACAGCCCGGTCAGAGGCCACAAATCATGACGGGTATCAGGCGCCGTAGTCGCTCTCGCTGGCGGGCCATCCCAGCCTGGCGAACAAGCCCAGCACTTCCGGGCCGAGTGGCGCCTGGATCCGCATCGGCACCTTGAGCACCGGGTGCTCGAAGCTCAAGCGGTGGGCGACCAGCAGCAGCCGCTCGCAACCATAGTGCTCGCGAAAGAAGCGATTATGCCGACCATCACCATGGGTGGTGTCACCGACTATGGGGTGGAACAGGTGATCCAGATGACGACGCAGCTGATGCTTGCGGCCCGTCTTGGGGAAGAGCCGAACCAGACTGTAGCGGCTGGTAGGATGCTTCTTGGAGACGGCGTGGGGCAGCTCGACCTGATGCAGACGACGGAACGTCGTCACCGCCTCCTGGGCGGGGCGATCGGGGCTGCTCATGGCGTCGGCTATCTTGTCCAGCTGCTCCTTGAGGGGATAGTCGATCAGCCCCTGCTCGGGGGCCCAGCCCCGCACCAGCGCCAGGTACTCCTTGTGTACCCGACGGGCGGCAAACGCCTCTGTCAGGGTCCGGGCCACGGCGGGATCGAGGGCAAACAGCAACACCCCTGAGGTGGGCCTGTCGAGCCGGTGCACGGGGTAGACATGACGCCCCCCGATAAGATCCCGGGTCATCTGCATGGCGAAACGGGTCTCGGCCTTGTCGAGCCAGCTGCGATGCACCAGCAGGCCCGACGGCTTGTTGACCGCCACCAGCCACTCATCCTGGTAGAGCAGGGTCAGTTTCATGCCGCCACCCGGGTATCACCAATGAAGCGCGCCGCGGCCAGGGCAGGCAGGGGATTGATCATTGCTCCACCACTTTTCCGGTCAGCAGCAGATCGAAACGACCGATGAGGCGCAGCAGCCCGGCCACCTCGGCCAGCTCGTCCTTGTAGGCTTCGCTCGCCATGGGATAGAGGGATACGCTGGTGGGCAGCGGCGCCTGCAGCAGCACCAGTTGCTCCATGCGCGGTATCAGCACGAACTGCAACCATTGATCGAAGCTCAGGGTATCGACGCAAAACGGCAGCTCGCTCGCCAGCGCCTCGGCCCCCGGATGTTCGGCTTGCCAGCGTTCGAGGCGTTGCAACTCGGCGGTGAGTTCACCCAGCAGACCGGCGACCAGCAAATATTGATTCATCTCGTCCTCTTCCTCGTCTCGACGATCATCCCGCTGCCAGAGGGCAGGGATCCCGTCTTCTTTAAACACGCGTGCCAAAAAGGGGCGTTACTATACACCGCCCCCGGGGTGGCTGCCATGCTGCCATCACTTTCATGGCCCGCACCTGCACCACTGGCTATCTGATGCAGCCTCCTTATAATCGCCCGCATCACATTTAGCCGGATGCCTTCATGTCTGCCATCAATACCCTGACCGAATTCCTGACCCAGGCCGAGACCCAGTTCCAGCTGTTCGACATGGGCCGCCAGGTGCGCCCGCTGGCGAGCGATCTCTTCGTTCGCATCGAACAGCAGCAGGAGCCCTACCCCTGGCCACTGCAACAGCATGCCTGGCTCGGCGTGCACTTCTTCCAGCCAGCCGAATCCAGGCACTACCTCTGGTTCCTCAAGTTTGCCCTCGACGAGCATGGCCTGCTCATCGCCAGCGGCCCCAAGCACTTCATGGATCAGGTGGTCGAGACCCTGGGCTACAAGCTCACCGGCGATCTGGACGAGGAGAAGGCGCAGCGACTGGCCGACAATCCCTACACCTTCCGGCCGGCCGAGGCCAAGATGGCCAGCCTGCATGCCAAGCTGGCCCGTCAGCTGGAGCAGGCGCCTTCCGCCTACTACGAGGCCCTCTGCCACTACCTGGCGGCACCGGGGGAAGAGGGGTGGCAGGCCCTGGGGCTGCAAGGCTTCGCCGATCTGGCGGAGCGGCTGCAGGATGAACGCAATCTGGCCCTGGTGTGCAAGGCGCTGCCAAGGCTGCCTCAGGAGCCGCTCTACGCCCTGTGCCAGAGCCTGGAAAACGCCCCCCTTCCCCCGGCGCTGCAAGGTGCCCTGCTCGAGCGCATCGGCAAGGAGCAGGAGTGCGCCGACCCCAGTGCCGAGACCCTGGCCTACCTGTGCCGGGCACTGGCCTCCTGCTCAGGCAATGCCTTGCGCAGCAACAAGCTGCTGACCCTGCTGCACACCCGGCCGAGCCCGGCCCTGCTGCTCGCCATCGCAGGCCGTCTCTGGCCCGATCTGAAAAACCCCGAACTGCTCGGACTGTTTCTGGAGCAGCTCGCCCTGCAGCCCACCCAGTTCTTCAATCAGGTCTTTGCCGAGCTGGTGACACTGCCCGCCCTGCGCAATGATATGCTGGCAAGACTGCGTGACCCCGAGCGCAGCGAGGCCCTCGGCCAGGCCATAGGCCGACTGTTCGCCTCGGTATAACCACTCTAGGCGGGGCTGTGCTTTCCCGGGGAAGCACAGCCCAGGCCATACATCACAGAAGGAAACCGCTGATGGGAGAAATGCTTGGAATCTTGCTGCTGGGAGCCATCGGCTGGGCCTTCTGGCAACAGCGCCGCCAGGCGGAGCTGGCCTGGCAATATATGCGGCGCTACTGCCAGCATCACGATCTGCAACTGCTGTCGCTGGCTCGCACCCATCGCGCCCTGGGGCACAAGCCACTGCGCCTGCTGACCTATTACCAGTTCGAGTTCTCAAGCGACGGGGAGAGTCATTACCAGGGTCAGCTCTGCATGCAGGGCTTGCATGTCGCCGGGGTCGAGCTGCCGCCCCATCGCCTCCCCTCCTAGCCCATAAGGGCAAGGCCGTGGCGGCTGGCTATAATTCTCGACAATCGCCCTTCAAGGAGACACGAGATGGAATTGCTGACCCATGACATGCCTGCCCTCTTCGCCCAGCTGGGTCTGGCCAATGACGAGATAAGCCTGCACCGCTTCATCCGCGAGCACCATCTGGACAATCAGACTCTGTTGCCAGAGGCCAGCTTCTGGAGCCCCTCCCAGGCCGTGTTCCTGCGCGACGCACTCTGGAACGACTCCGACTGGTCCGAAGCCATCGATCAACTGGACGTGATGCTGCGCCAGGCAAACTGAGCCGCCCGCGTCCCCCGCTTTCCCGAGGGCCGGGGTTTGAGCTCTGTGCCACTGATTCAGATCTCAATCGCCCTGGCTTCCCCCACCTCAACAAACTGAGCCTCCCCCCTTGGCGCCGCTTTCCTGATGGACAGGCTTTGATTAAGCTCTGTGCCACCATCCGCAAGCAGCAAGACAGCAGCGCAGGAGCCAAGATGTCAGCCCAAGAGATCATCCAGATAGCCAACGAACTGAGTGCCAGGGGGATCACCCCCTCCACCGCCATGGTCAAGGCTCGCCTCAGTCACCCCGTGCCCATGGCCGAACTGCTCAAGGTGTTGAGCCAATGGAAGCAACAGCCCCAGTCGGCAGACCCAGCCCCGGCCAGCGCACCCGCCGCTGCCGCCCCGGCCCAGGACATCGATTTGCAACAGCTGGGCGAGCAGCTCAATCGCCTCGAGCAGAAGGTCGATCGCCTGACCGCCCTGCTGCTCAAACAGCAGCCGGATTGATGCCTCCCCATGTATATCCTCGAACTCAACTTTGAATGTTACCGTGACACCTCCCTCGGCGAAGCCGAGCCGGCCATCGTCAACTACCTCGACATGCTGCGCTACCAGGGGCAGATCCTGGGACGGGAGTTTCCCACCAGCATGCAGGATGGTGGCTTCGTCAGCCGGGTGGTCTGCCCGGAGCAGGACAGCCTGCACCCGGACAACCAGAGCGAACAGGTCGCGCTGGCCGAACAGGGCCTGCACCAGGCGGGGCTGCTGGCCCCCAAGCCCCATCTGCTCGGCATGGATCTGCTCTCCGACAGTACGGATCCTTGCGGCCAGGAGGGCGAGCGGCCGAGCTGGATGCTGCTCTACACCAGCTTTGTGCACACTTGCTCCCCCCTGCGCTGCGGCGATCACTTCGCCCCCATTCCGCTCTACCGCCTACCCGCCATCGCCAATGGCGACCACAAGCAGATCATCAAGTGGCAGGAGGATTGGGAAGCCTGCGATCAGTTGCAGATGAACGGCTCCATCGCCGAGCACGCTGTGCTGCACGAAATCAGCGAGGTGGGCAGCCGCCTGCAGCGCCGGGGCAGCGATCTGGCCAGACGACTGGAGGGGCTCTGCGGGATCCCGACTTACTACTACCTCTATAGGGTCGGCGGCCTGAGCAAGGCGGCGGAGTTGGCACGACCCTGCCCAGGCTGTGGCGGCGACTGGGCACTGGCAGCGCCACTGCACGAGATCTTCGACTTCAAGTGCGATCCCTGCCGGCTGGTCTCCAACCTCTCCTGGGACTTCAAGGACTAACTCCTGCACCGTTCCCCCCATGAAAGAAGGGCCTTGCCATCTGGCAAGGCCCTTCTCGTTCATACAGGGCGAGAGAAAACGGGTCCGCTTATTGCGGCAAGGTTTCCAGCCGCGCGAGAAAATCGGGCAGGGAGGGGGCCAGCACCAGACGGCGACCGGAGTCCAGCCACTCCAGCCACACCTGGCCGCTCTCGTTATCGAGCGACACCAGCGTCATCTCGTTGCGGGTGGTGGCGATGAAGAGCGAAGGGGTGCGCTTCAACTTGCGCAGCATCAGCAGGTGACCGATGAGGTTCTCCTTGAGCAAGTCCAGATCGGCCTCGTTCCACGGCAGTATGAGTTCGATGCGCAGCCCCTTGTAGGAGCAGGGGAGCGGGCGGCTGAACCAGTGGCCAAACAGGGCAAGGGCACTCGGGTGCAGAGTCAGCTCCAGGGCATCGGCCATGGCCGCAAAGTCGGCGGGCACAGGGCGCCGGTGCGGACGCCAGGCCACCCGCCCCTCCCTGGGCTCATCCAGCTCGCAAGGGGAGCGCCAGTCGGCCTCCCACTCACACAGAGGCAGCCCTCGCCTGGCCTCGCCATCGCGCTGCCAGCGTAAAAAGAACTGCTCCAGGGCAGACAGGACTTGATCCGACATCGATATTCCCCACAATAGCGGCCTCTGATCGCCGCAAGAACCTGACCGAAAAATCCGGGCATTGCACCATCAAACCCTTTATCAGACAAGCGTGAGCATACAAGCATGAGCAAACAAGAGAGATACGCAGGCGCCAGCGCGTTGCAGGGCCTGAGCCTGGGGCAGCAGTCTGCCTACATCAGCCAGTACACCCCGTCCCTGCTGCAACCCGTGCCACGCAGTCTGAACCGCGACGATCTCGGCCTTGGCGAAATGCTGCCCTTCCAGGGCTGCGACGTCTGGACCCTGTATGAACTCTCCTGGCTCAACGCCAAGGGCAAGCCCGTGGTCGCGCTCGGCGAAGTGGCCGTGCCCGCCACCAGCCCAAACCTCATCGAATCCAAGTCGTTCAAGCTCTACCTCAACTCCTTCAACCAGACCCGTTGCGACTCGCTGGCGGCGGTGCAGGCACTGCTAGCCAAAGACCTGAGCGCCTGTGCCGGGGCGGAGGTGAGCGTCACCCTCTTCCCCCTCGATCAGGCCCCCCACCAGATAGCGCTGCTGCCGGGTGAATGCATCGACGAACAGGACATCGAGATCGACGGCTACGAGTTTGACCAGACCCTGCTGCAAGGGGCCGCAGAGGCGGACATAGTGGAAGAGACACTGCACAGCCATCTGCTCAAGTCCAACTGCCTGGTCACCAGCCAGCCGGACTGGGGATCCCTGGTGATCCACTACCGCGGCCCGCGCCTCAATCGGGAGAAGCTGCTGCGCTATCTCATCTCCTTCCGCCAGCACAACGAGTTCCACGAGCAGTGCATAGAGCGCATCTTCATCGATCTCAAGCACTTCTGCGCCCCGCAGCAGCTGACCGTCTATGCCCGCTACACCCGCCGCGGGGGCCTGGACATCAACCCCTTCCGCAGCGACTGGGAGCCGGTGCCCGCCAACCTGCGCCTCATCCGCCAGTAAACCCGGCGCCACAACCCGGGGAGCAGGCCCATCACCCATGTCATCAATGAACTCTGGACGGGCGGGGGTGGGCTTGGATAACATGCCTGCACCTCGGTGCCGTTCTTAATCCAATGAATCAACTGTTTTTTCTGGCAATGATGATGTCCTCCCTGTCGGCTCCGGATCTGGATCTGGCCAAGGAGCAGTTGTCTATCGATCTGCAGCAGGCACAGACCCTGGTGCTGACCGATCCCGCCAGATGTGTCCAGATTGCCACCTCCTTCCTCGAACGCACGGCCAATAACCCCAAGCAAATCATCAGCAACCGTCAGGAATACGGCTATCGGGAGCCGATCCTGAGCTATGGCACCGCGACCCAGACCACGGGTGCCTACCTGCTTCAGGGCGAGTGCCTGCAACAGCTGGGACAAAGCCAGCCGGCCCAGGACTCCTTCGACAAGGGCATCGCCATGGCCGAGAAGGAGCAGCAGTTCGAGCTGCAGGCCCATGGTCTCTACCTCAAGATCCGCAGCCGGGAGATGCAGGAGCATGCCCCTGGCGCCAGCACTATGGCGCTCGAACAGCTGGACAAGCTGCTGACCAACCCCGGCCTCAAAGAGAGTCAGCTGCAGGTCTACAGCCGCCTGCTGCACGTCAATGCCAGCATGGAGGGGCGGCAGTTCGATCTGGCCAAGCGCCAGCTGACAGAGGCGCGCCAATGGGCGGAACAGGCCAAGAACCCCCTGGCCAGGGCCTGGGTCAGCGCCGTGGGAGGGGATCTCTATCAGGCGCTCGGACAGCCCCAGCTCGCCCTCGGGGAGTATATCGACGCCCAGCAGCAGGCCAAGAATCTGCAGGATCCCCTCTTCCTCGGCCTGCTGTCGAACCAGATGATCAGCCTCTATCAGGCGGAGCAGGAGCCGCAAAAAGCGCTGCAGTATGCCAACGAGGCGGCCAACTACTTCCATGCCCTCGGTAACCCCTCCCTGCTGAGCGACGCCCTGATAGTGCTCGCCCGGCTCAACCGGGATCAGGGGGAGATGAACATGGCGCTGGTCTACTTCTTCAACGCCCTGGATCTGCTGGGCGAGAACAACAACCGCACCCGCATCGCCCACCTCAAGTTCGAGATAGGCAAGACCTATCTGCAGACCGGCAACCTGACCCTGGCCCGCAACTACCTCAATGCGGCGCGCCAGTCCCACGAGCTGGGGGACGACAAGGAGTCGCTGATCGACACCCTGTTGCTGCTGGGAGAGCTGCACCTCAAGCAGCAGGAGGCGGGCATCGCCATCCTGCAGCTGGAGAATGCCCTGACCCTGGCCAACCGGATTGGCGACATCCGCCGCCAGTTTGAAATCTTCCGGCTGCTCGCCATCGCCTACGAGCAGAAGGGCTACCTCCAGCAGGCCCTCGAGAGCTACAAGAATTATCACCAGCGCAGCGAGCTGGTCCGCCAGCAGCAGCTCGATCTGGAGCAGGAGGCGGTCCGCGACAACTACGCCCAGGTGGAGCGGGTCCAGCAGGTCAAGGAACTGGAGCAGCGCCTCGACCAGAGCCAGCATCAGCAGGAGCGCTATCTCTGGACCAGCGTCAGCACTGGCCTGCTGCTGGTCCTGTTCATCTACCTCTTCTTCACCCTCTGGCTCAAGCTGCGGGTCGCCCGCCTCAATGCCAGACAGCTGGGCGAAGCCCTGCTCATCGAGCCGCGCAGCGGCCTTGCCAACTGGCAGCGACTGATGAGCCGCTGGCCTCGCGAGATGGCCAAGCGCCAGCAAAAATCCGATCGCTGGTACCTGAGCGAGCGCCCCACCAGCGAGTTTGACGACAAGCTCCACTACCTGCTGTTCCGGGTGCCCTTCCTGGTCAACAGCCTGGAGCAGCATGGATATCAGGTCAGCCGCGAGATTGAGCAGGCCTTCGGCCGCTACGTCAATCAGCTGACCCCCCAGGATGGCCGCATCTACGACCTGCGCGAGGGACACCTGCTCTATGTGGTGCCCCAGCGTCACGTGGCCCAGCTGCACCAGCTGGCACAGGAGCTGCTGGAGACCCTGGCCGCCTTCCCCTGCGAATACCCGCTGGACAGGCACATCAGCCTCGGCATCGTCAGCCATCCCTTCCTGCCCAAGGCGGCCATGGCCCTCGATCATCACGGCCTGTTCGACCTCTGTTATCTGGCGCTCTCGGGGGCCATGCAACTCAGTGACAAATACCAGCAGAGCGTCTGGCTGGAGCTGGCGGCCATCGATTGCCAACAGGCCGCATTTTTTAATGGCGATGTGTGGCAATGCTGCTTGATGGCAATTGACAAGGGACTGGTAAAAGTAAATTCTTCTCATGAAAAGCAATGGGTTAATTGGCTTTTGCTTTCACGGACGAAAGTGCCGGATAACCCATAACAAAAGGTACTCAACGGGGTCTTTCATTGGCTTACTGTTGCTGGACGACACAAAAACGATAATGACAACAGGGCGACCTGCACAATGAATGATATCGCTGCCGTAACAGGACAACTGGCAAGACTCAGGGAATCCCTTCAGCAAAAACAGCAGGAGCTCGATGGCATGGCCACGTTCTCCGATGCCGAACGCACCCGCAGCATCCAGTTTATCGGCAAGCTGATGCAGGCCTGCCGTGGTCACGATCGTGAACTGGACAGCCGGCTCGCCAAGCTCAAGCAGAAGCTCGATGGCAATCCTCCCCTCTCCTCGCTCGACGCCGATCTCGCCGTCATCGAGAAGCTGTTGCAGCAACATGGCCACGCCATGGAGGAGTCCATCAGTCTGACCCGGGCCGCCATCGAACTCGGCAGCAAGCAGCTCAAGTCATTGAAGGGCTTCCCGGAAGATACTCGTCGCTCCCTCAAGGAGTTTCTCGCGAGCCCCGAGGGCTATGGCATAGGCGATCACCAGAAGAAGGTGATCCGCTTGCTGGAGTTCTACCAGCAGGCCATCAAGATCCAGCTGCTGCCACGCCAGCCGCTGCTCGCCCCCGAGATGGCCACCGAGCTCTCCAACCCGGCGCCCACCGACTCCTTCGATATCAAGGCCCACGCCCAGATCTCCGATGAGCTGCAGCGGCTCATCACAGAGCTCGACTTTGCCGGCGCCGTGGGGGAGAGCCTGGCGGACATCCGCCGCCAACTGCTGGGAGGGATCACTCCACCCCTGCTGGCGGAGATCTGCCTGCAGATCATCGAGCTCATCATTGAGGGGACCCGGGAAGAGCGTAAATCCTCCCAGGCCTTCCTCAGCTCCCTCAACGAGAGCCTCTCAGCGGTACATTTCAACTTTACCGAATCCCTGGACGAGGGGCGGGCGCTGCAAAATGCCACCCACCTCAGCGGCCAGGCGCTGGAGCGGGAACTCGCGGCCATCGATCACACCATGGCGACCCACAACTCCCCGCTGTCTCTCAAGGGAGCCATCTCCAGCCACCTGGATACCATACGCCGCCTGCAGCAGGAGCGGGAGGCCATGGCCAGCCGCGAGCGTCACCTGCTCACTCACCTCTCCAACATGGAAGCCAAGCTGCGACTGATGAAGGAGGAGACGGCCGAGTACAAGAAACGGCTCACCATCCAGAAGCACAAGCTGTTCCTCGACAGCCTGACCCAGGTGCACAACAGGGCGGCCCTCGACGAGCGGCTCGAGCTCGAGTACAAGCGCTGGCTGCGCTATGGCACCCCCCTGTGTCTGGCGATTATCGACATCGACCACTTCAAGAACATCAATGACAACTACGGCCACATGGCCGGTGACAAGGCATTGAAAGTGGTCGCCAAGGCCCTGCAAAACGCCTTGCGTGACACCGATTTCATCGCCCGCTTCGGGGGAGAAGAGTTCGTGGTGCTGCTGCCGAACATCAATCCGGACAAGTACCAGAAACCCCTGGAGAACCTGCGCCAGACGGTCAAGAGCATCCCGTTCCGGTTCAGGGATGCCAGAGTCGAGATAACCATCTCCATCGGCGCCACCCTGTTTCGCGAAGGGGACCACACCACGGACGCATTCGAGCGCGCCGACAAGGCACTCTACAGCTCCAAGAATCTGGGCCGGGATCAGGTCAATCTGGCCTGAACCCGGGTTGAACTGCGGCTAAAAAACAGGCAAACGCACCGCCCCCCTATTCCCCTGCCCCACCCCTTGCCTCTACTATCGAAATCGAGGGATGCCATGGCATCCCGTTTTCTCCCCAGGGAAAGCACAACGATAACAAGCGAGTGAAAGGGGAAATTATGATTACACACATCAATCCCGTGGGCAGCATGGACCTGCTGTCCCAACTTGAGGTGGATCGCCTCAAGCAGACCGCCTCCAGCGATATCTATCAACTGTTTCGCAACTGCTCGCTGGCGGTGCTCAACTCCGGCAGCCACACCGACAGCTCCAAAGAGATACTGGAGCGCTTCAAGTCCTTCGATATTCATGTGATCCGGCGCGAGCGCGGGGTCAAACTCGAGCTGTTCAATGCCCCCGAGCACGCCTTCGTCGATGGCGAGATCATCCGCGGCATCCAGGAGCACCTGTTCTCCGTGCTGCGCGACATCCTCTATGTCTCGACCCAGCTGGAGTCCAATCGCCTGGTCAACCTCACCAGCTCCACCCATATATCCAACGTGGTGTTCGCCATACTGCGCAACGCCAAGGCGATCCTGCCCGGCGCCGATCCCAACCTGGTGGTCTGCTGGGGCGGTCACTCCATCAACGAGGTGGAGTACCAGTACACCCGCGCCGTGGGCAGCGAGCTGGGTCTGCGGGAGCTCAACATCTGCACCGGCTGCGGCCCGGGTGCCATGGAAGGCCCCATGAAGGGGGCCGCCGTCGGCCACGCCAAGCAGCGGGTGCGCAACGGCCGCTACATAGGTCTCACCGAGCCCTCCATCATCGCCGCCGAACCGCCAAACCCCATTGTCAACGAGCTGGTGATACTGCCGGACATCGAGAAGCGGCTGGAGGCCTTCGTGCGCCTGGGCCACGGCATCATCATCTTCCCGGGCGGGGTCGGCACCGCCGAGGAGCTGCTCTATCTGCTCGGCATCATGATGCACCCGGCCAACGAGCGGCAGCCCATGCCCATCATACTGACCGGGCCGAAGGAGAGCGCCGACTACTTCCGCGCCATCGACGACTTCGTCAAGGCTACCCTGGGTGAGCCGGCCACCAGCCTCTACCGCATCATCGTCGGGGATGCCCCGGAAGTGGCGCGGGTGATGAAGGAGGCGATGCCGAAGATCCGCGAATACCGCAAGTCGGTGGGCGATGCCTACTCCTTCAACTGGTCCTTGCGCATAGAGCCGGAGTTCCAGCTGCCGTTCGAGCCGGATCACGCCAGCATGGCGAGCCTGGATCTGCACCGCAACCAGCCGCCCCAACTGCTGGCGGCCAACCTGAGGCGCGCCTTCTCCGGCATAGTGGCGGGCAACGTCAAGGAAGGGGGCATTCGCGCCATCGAGAAGAAGGGCCCCTTCAAGCTGCACGGCGACAAGGAGCTGATGCACCTGATGGACAGGCTGCTGGAGAGCTTCGTCAGGCAGCAGCGGATGAAGCTGCCTGGCAGCCAGTACATTCCCTGCTACGAAATCGTGAAATAAGGGCGCAGCGCCCATGATGACAGGAGGGGCCCCAGGCCCCTCCTTCACTTCCCGGCCCTGGCGTCCGGGGTTAGCACGGCGCCCATCCCTTGTTACAATGGGCCGTCCCGACCGCCAAGAGTGCTCCCTGCCATGCCACACCCCAGGCCACACCTGCTCATCATCGATGCCCTCAACCTCATCCGCCGACTGCACGCGGTGCAAGCCCAGCAGGCGCTGACCCCGGCCCAGGCCCTGATCGCCACCCGCGCCAACCTCATCAACACCTGCAAGAAACTGCTGGCCGGCAGCGAACCGACCCACGCCATCGCCGTGTTTGACGGCGAGGTGCACAGCTGGCGCAAGGAGATCTATCCGGCCTACAAGGAGGGACGCACTCCCATGCCACAGGAGCTGAGGGAGGGACTGGCCGACTTGCAGGACGCCTTCTGGGAGTGCGGTGTGGATGCCCTGCTCTCCCAGACCGACGAGGCGGACGATCTTATCGCCACGTTAGCCAGTGGAATTGCCCAGCACGGCGCCAGGGCCACCATCATCTCCACCGACAAGGGCTTCTGCCAGCTCATCTGCCCGCAGATCCGGGTCCGCGACTACTTCAACAAGCGCTGGCTGGATGAGGCCTTCATCCAGCAGCAATATGGCGTCGTCCCGGCGCAGCTGGTGGACTTCTGGGCCCTGACCGGCATCGGCGGCTCCAACATCAAGGGAGTGCCGGGCATAGGGCCAAAGACGGCGACCCAGCTGCTGCAACAATATGGCGATCTGGCCGCCATGCTGGACGCCTGCCAGCAGGAAGACGCGGGCAAGCCTCTGCTCAAGTTGCGCCAGCACAAGGAGGAGGCCCTGCTGGCCCAGCGGCTGGTGCGGCTGCAGCAAGACATCCCCTTAGGCTTCAACCTGAGAGAGATACGCTACCCGCCCGAGCCCGACTCTGGGGCGTGATCCCCGGCACACTATTCCCCGAAACAGGCCATACCTGTTGACATAAATGGGAAAAATGTAAAGAAACATGGAGGAAGTGGTGCAAAAATGGTATAAAACCGCCGAATCCTCCCCCTCTGTTCCCTAGAAGTGGATACGTCTCATGTCAAAAAGAAAAATTACCGTCATTCCGGGCGACGGCATAGGCCCCAGCATCATCGAATCCGCCATCCAGATCCTGACACACGCCGGCTGTGATTTTGACTATGACTATGCCGATGCCGGTCTGGTCGCGCTGGAGAAGCACGGTGAGCTGCTGCCCCAGTCCACCCTCGATTTGATTGAGAAGAACAAGGTCAGCCTGAAGGGCCCCCTCACCACCCCGGTCGGCGGCGGCTTCACCTCCATCAACGTCTCCCTGCGCAAGAAGTTCAACCTCTACGCCAACGTGCGCCCGGTGATCTCCTTCAAAGGCACCAGGAGCCGTTACGACAACATCGACATCATCACTGTGCGTGAAAACACCGAGGGCATGTACTCGGGCGCCGGCCAGAAGCGCAGCGATGACAACCAGAGCGCCGAGGCGATGAGCATCATCACCCGCGACGGGGCTGAACGCATCGTCACCTTCGCCTTCGAGCTGGCGCGCCAGGAAGGGCGCAAGAAGGTCACCATCATCCACAAGGCCAACATCCTCAAGTCCACCTCTGGCTTGTTCCTGGAAGTGGCGCGCGAGGTGGCCGCCCGCTATCCGGATATCCAGAACGAAGAGATGATAGTCGACGCCGCCTGCATGAATCTGGTGATGTACCCGGAGCGGTTCGATGTCATGGTCACCACCAACCTGTTCGGCGACATCCTCTCGGATCTCTGCGCCGGTCTGGTGGGGGGCCTGGGGATGGCCCCTGGTGCCAACATAGGTGAGGGCGCCGCCATCTTCGAAGCGGTGCACGGCTCGGCGCCGGACATCGCCGGCAAGAACATCGCCAACCCGACCTCGGTGATCCTCGCCTCCATCCAGATGCTGGAATACCTGGGCATGCAGGACAAGGCCGAGCGCATCCGCGAGGCAGTACGGGCGACCATCGAGTCCGGCGATCGGGTGACCCGGGATCTGGGGGGCACGGCCTCCACCAGCGAATTCACCCAGGCCATCATAGACCGTCTATAAATCATATCTAACTGATTGATTTAAAAAGGGAGCTTCGGCTCCCTTCGTTTTATACCGGATCCCCCTATCTCCCTCGTCAGATGAATACTATGTTCATATGAGGGATAAGGAGATCCATCATGCGTGCTACTTTCATCGTGCTGATCTTCAGCAGCAGTACCATGGCATTAGACAGGCCCATCGACAACGCCTGGTTGACACCGCCCCCTCAGTACGAGCCGCCGGCCAAGCAGACCTGGCAGTCCAATATCGATACCAACGACCTGCTCAAGAGCCCCAAGCCGCTCTCCCTCGGCGTGGATATCATGACCGACAGCAACGGCACCCAGCGGGTCACCCCCTACCAGAAACTGAACCTGACGGCCGAGAAGAGCGTGAGCCTCTCGTTCGAAAAGCACAAACCGAGGATCAAGTTCAACGCCGGTGGCATCCATACCTCGGTCAAGCTCAGGGGGGACGGCGTCAAGATGCAGTTCAACCCCACCGACAAGACAATTCCGCTCCAGATCGAGCTCAAGATCACCGATGACGAGTCCATGATGCGCTTCGACTACCGCTTCTGATGGCGCCAGAAAGCAAAAAACCGGACGGGGTCAGCCGTCCGGTTTTTATTTGGCGTCACACCGGGTGACGCAGGGGCCCTGCTCAGGACTTGGGTTCGAGCTTGGAGACCCAGAACTTGTTGTAGACGTGCACGGTGATCTCTTCGCGATCGTGGTAGAGCTGCTTGGCCTGGATCACGAACGCATTGTCGATCTCCTTGAGCATCTCCCGCAGCACCTCTATGTTGTGCACCGCCTCGGCATAGCGCTTCTTCATCGGCAGCTTGAGGTTGAACATGGCCTCCTGGCAGTCGTTCTCACGGAACCAGTCGGCAATCATGTGGACCACCCGCGCCGGCTTGTCCACCATGTCGCACACCAGCCAGTAGGTGTTCTTCTTGCCTGGCCGCCAGACGAAGCCGTCGTCGCGAATGTGCTTGACCTGGCCGGTATCCATCAGGGACTGGGCCATGGAGCCGTTGTCCACCGCGGTCACCATCATGCCACGACGCACCAGCTGATAGGTCCAGCCGCCCGGGCAGGCGCCCAGATCCACGGCCTTCATGCCGGAGGTGAGGCGCAGCTCCCACTCTTCCCGCGGCACGAACACATAGAAGGCCTCTTCCAACTTGAGGCTGGAGCGACTCGGGGCATCCGGCGGGCAGCGCAGGCGCGGAATGCCCATGTGGAACTCGGAGTTGTTGAAGGAGTAGGAGTACCCCAGCAACAGGTGATCATTGGCCATGAAGAAGGCGTGGAACACCGGACGGTGCGGCGTCTCCTTCTTGGTCAGGATCTCGTTGCCGCGCAGCGCCTGGCGCAGCGGCACCGTGAACTTGCGGCAGAAGGCAGAGAGCTCCTTCGCCTCGTTGGTGTCGGCCGTCTCCACCCGCAGATCGCCACAGATGGCATAGTCACGGGTCGCCTCTATGATGGGGGAAACCCGATCGGAGAGGTCCAGATCCTTCAGCTCATGGGTCACCACCAGCATCTGTCGGATGAAGATGAGCTCACGGAACGGCAGCTTGCGGGCCAGCAGATCGGCCTGCTCCTCGTCATACAGTTCGAAAATCACGTAACCGCTGTCGTCCTTGACCCGGGCGAAGCCGTAGCACTGCATGTTGCTGGCTCGTTCGGTGATCTCTGCCGCCGCCTCTTTCTCAAAACCCGGGCGGCAATAAAGCAGCAGATTATTCATTTTTTCCTCCAAGACGACAGCCGGCCCATATCAGAGCCGCCCATCCCAACATAAAACAGAGGCCACCGGCCGGGGTGATGAGCCCCAGCCCCTTGCTGCCAAGCAGCACCATGGCGTAAATACTGCCGGAGAATCCCAGGATCCCCAGCACAAAGGCGGTGCCCGCGAAGGTAATCACCTTGCTGCGCACGCCGCACCACCCCAGCACCAGCAGGGCCAGGGCGTGAAAAAACTGATACTGCACCGCTGTGTTGAACGCCGCCAGCAGTGAAGGGGCTATGCCTGTCGCCGCCAACCCGTGAGCCCCATAGGCTCCCAGCATGGTGGCCGTCAGGCCGAAACAACCCGCCAGCACCAGCCAATGTCGATGGACTTGCATCCTCTCTCCTCGTTCTCTGCGCGCGGCCATCCCTTCAGGCACACCGGGACGGGGTCGCCGCGATAAACCCCTTGATCCGCTCCGCAGCCTGTCGCAGGTTCTCCTGCTCGCTCACGCCGCTGGCCTTCCTCGGCTTGAAGCCATGATCCCCATCGGTCAGCCAGTGGACCGATACGGCGGGGGAGAAGGGGAAATCGGCCAGCTCGGCGCGAGAGCCAAAGGTGTCGCGCTCCCCCTGCAGCAGCAGGATCGGCGTCGTGATCTGCTTGAGCACGTCACCCCGCCAGCGGTCGGGGCTGGCCGGGGGGTGGAAAGGATACCCGAGAATGAGCAATCCTGCAGCATTCATCTCGTCGCCCCCTTCGTGATATAGCTCGGCCGCCATCCGCCCCCCCATGGACTTGCCCGCCAGGAACAACCGGGGATGGGCAAACGCGCGCACCATCTCGCGCCAATGGGCGAGCAGCACGGGTTGCCGGTCCGGCGGCCTGCGCTTGCCATCCTGGGCCCGCTTGCTCATGTAGGGGAAGTTGAAGCGCACCACCTCGATATCCGGCCCCGCCAGCAGCCGCGACAGCTCGGCGAGAAAGGCATGATCCATGCCGGCGCCCGCGCCGTGGGCCAGCAGAATGCGAACGGGGGCGTCGCTCGCCCCCTCTCTTGTTACATCCATCCCCTCAACCATCGGCGAGACGGGCCCGGCGACGGGCCTCCTCCTGCTCCACCAGCTCCAGCATCCAGTCGCGGAAGGCCACTATCTTGCCCTGATCGGACTGCTGCTCCTGGCACACCAGGTAGAAGGCATTCTTGCTCACCAGCACCTGCTCGAACGGGCAGATGAGGCGACCCGCCTCGATCTCGGGCTGGGCCAGCACGCTGTGACCGAGCGCCACCCCCTGACCGTGGATAGCCGCCTGGATCACCATGGTGGAGTGGCTGAAGATGGGCCCCTGGTTGACGTTGGGGGCGTCGATGTCGAGCTGGCGGAACCAGGCCTTCCAGTCGCGCCGGGAGGTGTCGTGCAGCAGGGTGTGCCTGGTCAGATCCTCCGGGGTGCGCAGGGGCTTGGGGCCGGTCAGCAGCAGGGGGGAGCAGACCGGGATCAGGTACTCGGTGTGCAGCTTGTCCGAGCGCAGCCCGGGCCAGTTGCCACGGCCGTAGTAGATAGCCACGTCCACGTCGTCGGTCAGGGATCCCTCGTCCATATCCACCGCCTTGATCCGCACATCGATGTCGGGGTGGCGCTCGCTGAACTTCACCAGCCTGGGCACCAGCCACTGGATGGCGAAACTCGGCTGCAGGGAGACGGTGAGCGCCCCCTTGGCGCTGCGGGCCAGCAGCTTGTCGGTGGCCTCTGAGATGGAAGCGAAGATGTCCTTGATGTCGAGGAAGTAGCTCTGCCCCTCCTCGGTCAGCAGCAGGGAGCGGTTCTTGCGACGGAACAGCTTGATGCCGAGGTACTCCTCCAGCGCCTTGATCTGGTGGCTGATGGCGGCCTGAGTCACAAACAACTCTTCTGCTGCGCGGGTAAAGCTTAAGTGGCGAGCCGCTGCTTCGAATGCTTTCAGGGCATTGAGCGGGGGTAAACGACGAGACATGACACCAGCCGACGATGAGTTTTTCTAATGGGGCGCATTATAAATTGTCGGTTGCGGGTCGACCAGTGAATAAACATAATTCGCCACGCAATCCGTTGCCATATGGCTCACACCTTCTCTTCCATGTTGGTTTACATGTGGTTTTTGTGAGTGGGCCGACAGCGATTGTGGTGTTGTGTTTCTTCCTCTGCGGGAAGAAGGGCTAAATCAATGCGATTTAACCCAGTCTGTCATCTGAATGTGTTTGGCGCCTCCGGTTGGATGGCGCCTTTTTTCTTATCGCTATACCCTGAATTGCCCCACCAGTTGCTGCTGCTTGTCCGCCAGTTGCGACAACTCCCGTCCGTTGTCGGCCGAGGTCGCCGCCTCGGCCCTGATGGTATGGCTCACGTCGCGGATGTTGCTGACGTTGCGGTTGATCTCGTCCGCCACCCCGCTCTGCTCCTGCGCCGCCCTGGCTATCTGCTCGTTCATCTGATGGATAGTGGCCACCGCATGGATGATCTGCTCCAGCACGCTGACCGACAGCTCCACCTTGCCAAGGGTCAGACCCGCCTGACTGTGGCCCGTCATGATCGCCTTGACCACAGCCTCTGTGCCCGACTGCAGCTCGGTGATCAGCGTCTGGATCTCGACGATGGCATTCTGGGTACGGCCGGCCAGGTTGCGCACCTCGTCGGCCACCACGGCGAAGCCGCGGCCCTGTTCACCGGCCCGCGCCGCCTCGATGGCGGCATTGAGCGCCAGCAGGTTGGTCTGCTCGGCTATCCCCTGGATCACGATGAGGATGTCGTTGATGTTGTCGCTGTTGGCGGCCAGCCGCTCCACCACGGGCTTGGCGTCGCTGATCACCGCCATCAGCCTGGACATGGCCTGCTGGGTATCGGCGACCACGGACTTGCCCTCCTGCGCCGCCATGTCCGCCTGGTTGGCCGCGCTCACCGCCGAGCTGGCATTGCCCGCGACCTGCAGGGCGGTGGCGCTCAGCTCCTCGAACGCCGTGGCCACCAGATCCACCTCCTGGTACTGGGACTGCATGCCGGCACTGGTGCGCTCGGCCCCCTGCGCCGCCAGCGACGCGCTGGCCCGGGTACCGGCCACCGTATCGATCACCTGGCTGATGGTGGATTGCAGCTTGTCCAGGAAGTTGTTGAACCACTTCGCCAATTCGCCGATCTCGTCATCACGGTGCAGGTCGATGCGCTGGGTCAGATCCCCCTCGCCGCTGGCGATGTCCTTGAGGCGGGCCACCACGGTGCGAATGGGGGCAACGATGCGCTGAGCCATGAGCCAGATGCAGAGCAGGGCCAGGGCCGAGATGGCCCCGCCGATCAGCAGCTGGGTGGCGACGCTGCGCTGGGACTGGGTCTCGAGCTCATCCTGCAGTTGCAGGGCAGAGGCGAGCACCACGGCGCGGGGCAGTTCGATGTAGATGCCCCACTGGCGATCCGTCCCGCGCATGCTGACCGGCACGAAGGTCTGCAACAGGGCGCCATCCGGGCTCCAGCGCGTGACCACCTCCCCCTTGGCGAGCCAGCCGTTGAGATCCGTCGACAGCCCCTGCTGATCCAGGGTATCCCCAAGAGCGACCTTGAACCCTTCGACCCCGGCCACCCGGCCCTCGTGACTGAGCAGCAGCACCTTGCCCTGACCGTCATAGAGCGTCTTGTCCATCTCCTCCACCAGGCTTTGCAAGGTGGCCAGCGAGATGTCGACCCCGACCATGCCGAGCAGGGTCCCCTGATCCAGCAAAGGGGCCGTCACCGAGGTCATCAGCACCTGCCGGGTGCCCACCTCGTCCACATAGGGATCGAGCAAACAGAGGGCACGGCTGCGAATGCTGCAGCTGTACCAGTCATTCTCCAGGCCACCGTGCTCGGACGGCTTGTCGTTGGCCAGCAGCGCCTCGTCCATCACCTCCAGGGTCACCTTGCCGTCGACTCTGGCCCAGTAGCTGGAGAAGCGCCCCTTGTCGTTGGCCCCGAGCGCGGTCGAGCCCTGATAGTTGTCGTCTTCGCCGTCGAGCTGATTGGGTTCGAATACCGCATAGACCCCGAGCAGATTGGCCGATGACTCCGCCGCGTCCTGCAACTGCTGGTTCACGGCATTGCGCAGCGCCTCGGAGTGAACGAAGTTGTCGGCCGCGTTCTTGCGCTGGAACAAAATGCCCTCCGCCAGCAGGGTGGCTCTGAAATAGGCCTCGTCGAGGTAGCTGGTCACTCTGGCCGCCTGGGTGGACCCCATGGCCTTCATCCAGTTTTCTGCCGCGTGCTGCCCCTCCAGGGTGGTAGAGGTGAGCACCTGCTCCTGCATACGGGCCGCATTGAAGAGGGAAGAAGCGACCAGTGCGGCGGCACTGGCCAACAGGCAACAACCGGCAATCAGGGTGATCCGTCCCTGAACAGAAAGAGAACTCATGCCACGATTTCCTAACGTCTACAGATGTGAACACTGTATCGGTTTTGGACACAAAAACTTAACTAAATCAGCTGAGATCCAGGCTCAGTTGATTGATTTCCCCGGCCCCGGGCAGTCCTACCACCAGACCGAGCAGGCGAATGGGTTTTCCTTGAGCCCGCAGCAACCCCTCGTGCAGCAGATCGTGGAAGCGGGCGGCCTGATAACTGCCCTTGCGATAGACTGTGGTCTGCTGAAAATCGGCGAATTTCAGCTTGATCCCCTGCCCCATCAGCGCCTCCGCAGGGCAGGCCCTGGCAAAGCGCAGCTCCAGCTCGGGGATGAGCCGGCTGAGCACCTCCCAGCAGGCGGCTTCATCCAGCACGTCGCTGGCCAGGGTCGTCTCCACCCCTATGGTCTTGCGGGTCCGCTGGGCCTGCACCGGTTGCTCATCGTGCCCCCAGATGCGACCGGCGAGCATCTCCCCCAGCTTGCCGAAGCGGCTCACCAGCTCCTCGTTGCCGAGCTGGCGCGCATCCTCGCAGGAGTAGAGCCCGAGGGACTCCAGCCTCTGGGCCGTCTTGCGGCCTATGCCGGGTAGTTTGCCGAGCTGCAGCTGGCGCACGAACTCGTCCACCTCCCGGGGCCTTATCACGAAGAGGCCGTCCGGCTTGCGCTGCTCGGAGGCGAGCTTGGCCAGAAACTTGTTCGGCGCCACCCCGGCCGAGGCGGTCAGTCCCAGCTCGAGGGCGATGGCGGCGCGGATCTCGGCCGCCATCAGGGTGGCGCTGCCGCCGCAGTGGGGGCTGTCCGTGACATCGAGGTAGGCCTCATCGAGTGAGAGCGGCTCCACCCTGTCGGTGTAGCGCAGGAAGATGGCCTGCAACTGGCGGGAGGTCTCCTTGTAGACGGCCATCCGCCCCGGCAGCAGCACCAGCGGCGGGCAGAGCTTCCTGGCCAGGGCGCTCGGCATGGCTGAGCGCACCCCGAAGCGGCGCGCCACATAGTTGCAGGTGGAGATGACGCCGCGCCGGTCGGCCGAGCCGCCGATGGCCAGCGGCACCTCCCGCAGGGCCGGGTTGTCCCGCATCTCCACCGCGGCGAAGAAGCAGTCCATGTCGATGTGAATGATCTTGCGCATGCCAGAGTCTGTTGAGCTGTCGGCGCCTGCCGCGTGGTTGGGTGCACCCGCCGCTGTCGTGACGAGGCGGCAACACCACTGTATGAATAACCAGTCAAGACCCCATGCTACCCCAGCCCTGTCATTTCTGCCAGCGCACGGGAGGAGACGGGCGGATAGACTCTCAAGGCACCATCCACATGAGACTCAAGGAGGAGAGAGATGAGAGCAATCTGGCCGGGACTCTGCCTGCTGCTGTTGCCGCTGACGGGCATGACCAAGGACCATCCGACCGCCGAGTGCAGCTGGCTGTTTGAGCGCATAGAGATACTGGAGAAGGCCATCAAGCAGGGGGACGAGCTGGGCACCAGGGAGGAGCTGGCGCAGAGGAAAGCGGAATTTAGCAAGAAATCCTGCCACAAATACGATTACTGAGTGCCATAAAAACGCGAGCCGACCCTGGGTCGGCTCCCGTGCATTCGATGCACCCGCACTCGGGTGCTCGCCCTCAGAGGATGCGGTTGTCCACCAGCATCTTGCGACGGGCCTCTTCCTTGGCCATCTTCTTCTTGCGGTTGTCGCAGGGCTCCGGGCAGTCACACTCCTTCTCGATCCCTATGGTGCCAAGGCCGCCACAGGAGCCGGAGATGGTCTTCTTCTGGAAGATGTAGCCGATGGCCATGGCCACCACCACCACCAGAAACACCCCGAAGGTGATCAGAAAGATCTGCATGGTATTACCCCTTTACTGTTTAACCAGATACGGCTCAACGGCATCCGGCGACAAGATTCTCAGGCAGCGCCACCCCGGTGAGTGATGGCGGTGCCTGCACTGTTAACCGGGCTGCTTGGCCAGGTAGGGCTTGAAGGCATCCGAGTAAGCCTCCTCGAAGCCCTGGTCCGTCTTGGTGATGACGAAGATGGCCAGACCCCGCTCCTTGGCATAGGCCAGGCTCTTCTGCGTTCCCATGACGGTCAGCGCCGTGGCCAACCCGTCTGCCGTCATGCAGGAGGGGTGGATCACTGTGACCGACACCATGCGATGGGTGATGGGCTTGCCCGTCAGCGGATCTATGGTGTGGGAGAAGCGCTTGCCATCCAGCTCGTAGTAGTTGCGATAGTCCCCCGAGGTGGCGACGCCGTTATCCCCTGGCACTATCACTTCCTGCACCGAGCCGGCATTGGCGGTCGGCTTCTCGATGGCGACGCGCCAGGGGTGACCCTTGCCGTTGACGCCATTGATCCGCAGCTCGCCGCCGATCTCCACCAGGTAGTTGCGCGCCCCCAGGGATTCCAGGTACTCGGCCACCTTGTCCACCCCGAAACCCTTGGCGATGGCGGAGAGATCCACATAGAGATCCGGGATGTCCTTTTGCAGGGTGTCGGCGTCGACCGAGGTTACCACATGCAGATTGCCGAGGCCCGTCTTCTGCCGGGTCTGGGTGATCAGCTCGTCGGATGGCACCTTGGTCGGTTTGGCATCCGGCCCAAAGCCCCACAGATTGACCAGGGGGCCCACGGTGACGTCCAGCGCCCCGCGGCTCTCGCGGCCAATGTGAATGGCCTCGGTCACCACCCGGGCTGTGTCACGGGAGACCACCAGCGGGGTATTGCCCTTGTGCTGGTTGAAGCGCGACAACTCGGAATCCGGGCGGTAGGTGGACATCTGATCGTTGACCCGCTCCAGCAGGACATCCACCTCGGCCTGAAGCTTGGCGGCATCCGTGACGGCGGCATCCGCCACCTTGATGGAGTAGTAGGTGCCCATGGTGCTGCCGGTGATGTGGATCTCCGGCTTGGATTGGACCGATTTCTGACCGCACCCAGTCAAGAAAAAGGCTAGCCCTAAGGCTAGCCAGGTCTTTACAACACTGTGCATGGATTAACCACCAAAGTCATCCAGGAGGATGTTCTCGTCTTCAACGCCGAGGTTTTTCAGCATGTTGATGACGGCAGCGTTCATCACGGGAGGTCCACACATGTAGAACTCGCAATCTTCCGGTGCCTCGTGGTTCTTGAGGTAGTTCTCGAACAAGACGTTGTGGATGAAGCCGGTGTAGCCATCCCAGTTGTCTTCCGGTTGCGGATCCGACAGGGCGACGTGCCACTGGAAGTTGTCGTTCTCGGCGGCCAGCATGTCGAAATCCTCGACATAGAACATCTCGCGCTTGGAACGGGCACCGTACCAGAAGCTCATCTTGCGCTTGGTCTTCAGGCGACGCAGCTGGTCGAAGATGTGGGAACGCATCGGCGCCATGCCGGCACCACCACCGACGAACACCATTTCGGCGTCGGTGTCCTTGGCGAAGAACTCACCGAACGGACCCGAGATGGTCACCTTGTCCCCAGCCTTCAGGCTGAAGATGTAGGAGGACATCTGGCCGGGAGGCGCGGTCCAGTTGCTGGGCGGCGGAGTCGCGATCCGCACGTTCAGCATGATGATGCCGAACTCTTCCGGATAGTTCGCCATGGAGTAGGCACGAATGATCGGCTCGTCGACCTTGGACTCCAGCTCGAAGATCTTGAAGCGATCCCAGTCCCCGCGATACTCCTCGGGAATATCGAAGTTCTTGTACTGCACGTGGTGGGCAGGGGCTTCGATCTGGATATAACCACCGGCGCGGAACGGCACGCTCTCCCCATCGGGGATCTGCAGCTTGAGTTCCTTGATGAAGGTGGCCTTGTTGTCATTGGAGATGACGGTACAGTCCCACTTCTTCACGCCGAAGATCTCTTCCGGCAGCTCGATGTCCATGTCGGAACGAACGGTGACCTGACAGGCCAGACGCTCGCCATGACGGGCTTCGCCCTTGCTGATGTGATCCAGCTCGGTCGGCAGTATGTCGCCGCCGCCGGCTTTCACCCGCACCTTGCACTGACCACAGGAGCCACCGCCGCCACAGGCGGAGGAGACGAAGATACCGCTGCCGGCCAACACGCCGAGCAGCTTGCCACCCGCCGGGCTGGTCACAGCCTTGGCCGGGTCGCCGTTGATGCTGATTGTCACGTCACCTGCGGTCACCAGCTTGGACTTGGCGAACAGAATGACTGCCACCAAGGCCAGCAGGATCACGGTGAACATGACCACACCCAGAATAATTTCCATCTATATTTCCTTTCCGATTACAGGGAAATACCAGAGAAGGACATGAAGCCCAGCGCCATCAGACCCGCGGTGATGAAGGTGATGCCGAGGCCACGCAGGCCTTCCGGAACATCGGAGTACTTCATCTTCTCGCGGATCCCTGCCATCGCGACTATGGCCAGCATCCAGCCTGCACCCGACCCCACGCCATAGACCACAGACTCCACGAAGTTGTAGTCACGCTGCACCATGAAGGAGACGCCGCCGAAGATGGCGCAGTTCACCGTGATGAGCGGCAGGAAGATGCCGAGGGCGTTGTAGAGCGCCGGGAAGTACTTGTCCAGCGCCATCTCCAGGATCTGCACCAGGGCCGCGATCACCCCGATGAAGGTGATGAAGCTCAGGAAGCTGAGATCCAGGCCGGAGACCAGGGCACCGTCTTTGAGCACGTAGTTGTAGATCAGGTTGTTGGCCGGAACGGCAACGGTCTGAACCACGATAACGGCAATCCCTAAGCCCATGGCTGTCTTGACCTTCTTGGACACCGCCAGGAAGGTACACATCCCCAGGAAGAAGGAGAGCGCCAGGTTTTCGATGAAGATCGAACGAATCAACAGACTCAGATAGTGTTCCATACCTTAATCCTTTGCCTCCACCTGCTTGGGATCCTTGGTGCGTACGCCCCAGATGATCAGACCAATGATGAAGAATGCACTCGGCGGCAGCAGCAGCAGGCCGTTAGGCACATACCAGCCACCATTGTTCACCAGCGGCAGCAGCTCGATGCCGAACCAGGTGCCTGACCCCAGGATCTCGCGCACTGTGGCCACGGCCAGCAGCACGGCGCCATACCCCAGACCGTTGCCGATGCCGTCCAGGAAGGAGGGCAGCGGGGCGCTCTTCATGGCATAGGCTTCGGCACGACCCATCACGATACAGTTGGTGATGATGAGGCCGACGAACACCGACAGTTGCTTGGAGATGTCATAGGCATAGGCCTTGAGCACCTGGTCAACCACGATAACCAGCGAGGCAATCACCGCCATCTGGGCGATGATCCGCACGCTGTTCGGGATCTGGTTGCGGATCAGGGAGATGAACAGGTTGGAGAAGGCGGTGACCGCGGTAACGGCCAGCGTCATCACGAACGCCGTCTTCATCTGGCTGGTAACGGCCAGCGCGGAACAGACACCCAGCACCTGCAGTGCGATGGGGTTGTTGCCGAGCACAGGCGTCAACAGCAATTTTTTCATTTCGCTCTTGTCAGCCATTGTTGATTTCTCCTGCACGTACCTTGGACAGGAAGGGACCGAAACCCTTGGGGCCCATCCAGAAGTCGAAGGTGTGCTGTACGCCATTACCGGTCAGGGTTGCGCCAGACAGGCCGTCGATTTCATGCTCGGAACCAGCCGGAGCATGGCCCTTGATCACCCGCAGCGCAGGCTGACCGTCCTGATCGAACAGCTTCTTGCCGACGAACAGCTCGCGCCAGGCCGGGTTCTCGATCTCACCGCCCAGACCCGGGGTTTCACCGTGGTCATAGTAGGTGATGCCCTTGATGGTCTGGCCATCGGCCGCGACCGCCACGAAGGCATACATGGTGGACCACAGACCCTGGCCGTAGATCGGCAAAATGATGTTGTCGACCTTGCCCTCGGCATCTTTCGCGAAGAACACCGGGATCAGCTTGGAAATCTGACGCAGGCCAGCCTTGTCGTCGGCAGGTGCCAGACGAACACTCTTGGCCGGATCTTTGGCTGCCAGCTTGGTGTCGAAGTTGTCGGCATCGCCGTCAACGAACTCACCGGTGGCCAGATCCACCAGACGCGCTTCAATCTTGTCGCCATACAGCTGGGCCAGGTCACGCTTGGCCACAGAGCTGACATCGACACCGGCAACGGACAGTATGTTGCTTTGCTTGTCCAACGCCTTGTTTTCCAGCTGAGCCGGACGCAGACCCACGGCGGCCACGGAGACCACGATGGAGCAGACCAGACACAGACCGGTCACTACGGCGAGAGTGCCGATGGTAGAGTCTTTATTAAACGCCACGTGCGATCCTCCGCTTGATGTTCGCCTGCGCCACGAAATGGTCAAACAAGGGGGCAAACAGGTTGGCAAACAGAATGGCCAGCATCATGCCTTCCGGGAACGCGGGGTTCACGACACGGATCAGCACGACCATGACGCCGATGAGGGCGCCGTACCACCACTTGCCCTTGTTGGTAAAGGCGGCGGAGACAGGATCGGTCGCCATGAAGGCCATGCCAAAGGCGAAGCCGCCCAGCACCAGATGCCAGTGCCACGGCATGCTGAACATGGGGTTGGTATCTGAACCTATGACGTTGAACAGCAGGGAGGTCGCCACCATGCCGATCATGACGCCGGCGATGATGCGCCAGGAGGCGATCCGCATGTAGACGATCATGGCCGCACCGATGAGGATCATCAGGGTGGAGACTTCACCGATGGAACCCGGCAGGTTGCCGAGGAAGGCATCCATCCAGCTGATGGCTTCGCCGGTGGCACCGTTGATCAGCGCCATCTGGCCGCCCTGAGCCCACTGGCTCAGCGCAGTCGCGCCTGAATAGCCGTCAACGGCCACCCAGACGGCATCGCCGGAGATCTGGCCCGGGTAGGCAAAGAACAGGAACGCACGACCCGCCAGGGCCGGGTTCAGGAAGTTCTTGCCAGTACCGCCGAACACTTCCTTGGCCAGCACCACGCCGAAGGTGATGCCGAGCGCGGCTTGCCACAGGGGCAGCTCGGGCGGCACTATCAGGGCGAACAGGATGGAGGTTACGAAGAAGCCTTCATTGATCTCGTGCTTGCGCACCATGGCGAACAGCACTTCCCAGAAACCACCGACCAGGAACACGGTCAGGTAGATGGGCAGGAAGTGGGCCGCACCGATCAGCATCTTGCTGCCGATGCCAGCCACGGCCGGATCCAGCGAAGCACCCAGCAGGGTCGCTATGGTGTATTGCCAGGTATCGGCACCGGCCGCGCTGCCCAGATGGGCGATGGCGGCGATGGACTGGTTGCCGACGTTGTACATGCCCCAGAACATGGCCGGGAACACGGCCAGCCACACCATGATCATCATGCGCTTCAGATCGATCGCATCACGGACGTGGGCGGCATTGCGGGTCACGGACCCGGGGGTATAAAACAGGGTATACGCCGCCTCGAACAGGGCATAGTACTTGGCGTACTTGCCACCCGGCTCGAAGTGATGTTCCATATTTTCAAGAAGTTGCTTGAAACTCATCGCTTAACCTTCCAGTTCTATCTTGGTCAGGCACTCACGCAAGACTGGGCCGTACTCTGTCTTGCCTGGGCAGACGAAGGTACAGAGCGCCAGATCTTCCTCATCCAGCTCCAGGCAGCCGAGCGCTTGTGCGCTGTCGGTGTCGCCGGAGACCAGATCCCGCAGCAGCAGGGTCGGCAGGATGTCGAGCGGCATCACGCGCTCATAGTTGCCGATAGGCACCATGGAGCGATCACTACCGTTGGTGGTGGTAGTGAAGTTGATGAGTTTGCCCTTCATCAGATGAGAGAGGGTGGTACGGGTGATGGAGAACTTGTCGGCACTGGGTTTGACCCAGCCGAGGAACTCTTTCTCACGACCTTCACCCAGTACGCTCACCTGATTGTGGTAGCGACCCAGGTAGTCATGAACCCCTTCGGCCTTGGCACCGCTGAGCAGGGAACCGGAGATGATGCGATTCTCGTCCGCACGCAGCTCGTTGTTGGTCAGCTGGCTGATGCAGGCGCCCAGACGGGTGCGCAGCAGGCGCGGCTTGATCACGTTCGGGCCGGCCAGGGCGATCACCTTGTCGGTGAAGATCTGACCCGTGGTGAACAGCTTGCCGTAGGCGATCACATCCTGATAGTTGATGTGCCACTGCACTTTCTTGGCACCGACCGGGTCCAGGAAGTGGATATGGGTACCGGGCAGGCCGGCAGGGTGCGGGCCGACAAACACGGCTTCCTTGACCTGGGCCAGGGAGGCGTGCGGCAGGCTGGCTTCGCCCTTGCAGACGTGGACTGTGCCATCGGTCAGGCGGCTCAGCACGGCCAGACCGTCGAGGAAGGCCTGGGCCTGTTCCTTGATGATGATCTCGGCGTTGGCGGCCAGCGGGTTGGTGTCCATGGCGGTGACGAAGATGGCACGCGGGGCAGAGCCCACTGCCGGCACCTTGCTGAATGGACGGGTACGCAATGCGGTCCATTGGCCTGATGCGACCAGGATCTCCTGCACCTTGCTGCGCTCGAGCTGTGCCAGCTCGGCAGACGCAAAGTGTTCAAAGGTCACCTGTTCGTCAGAACCATCGATGTCGATGACAACGGATTGCAGAACACGCTTGGCACCGCGGTTGATCTCAGAAACCACACCGGTGGCAGGGGCCGTGAATTTAACGCCGGGATTCTTCTTATCTTCGAAGAGCTCCTGACCTTTAATGACGCGATCACCTACTTTGACGAACATAGTAGGGCGCATCCCCACGAACTCTTCGCCGAGTGTAGCAACACGGGTGATGGCCGGGCCATCGTAGATTACTTGCTCCGGAGCACCCAGCACGGGGATGTCCAGTCCTCTTTTAATTGTAATCATACTCACTTGCACTACCGTTAAGGGAAGACAGGTTGGTTAGCGCCGAGAAATACATCACGACGAGTTGTTGAATGAGCCCGTCAACATCGCGGTAAAATGTCGATAAAACAAACAAATCAGCAACATACAGGATCATTCAAAAGCGACTGAGTTTACCACCTTAGACAAGTCGGTCGCCACGCCAAATGGGGAAAATCCCCGTCCTATCACAAAATTAACCTCCAATGAATATTTCCCTTCCATCCCTGCAACCCGTGGTTTTAAAGGATTCTTTGTTTTACTACCCATATTGAGGTAATTCACTTGCCCCAAAGGTTGATTAGAAAAAGTAATCATTACCCCGATCCAATGCGCTCGGGGCCAGGGGCTAACGCCCCGGCCCCGTCGTGATAATTTTGTTAATTAATCGACAATTGGGTAATGAAAAGGTCAATGGCTCAGGCAAAGGGGGCCTTGCTGACACAGCCCGGAGTTTTGGGGGCCTGCTCCCGGGCCTGCCACTCCGCCTCGGTATAGGTATGCAGCGCCAGCGCATGGATGGCCCCTGCCAGCTCCTCTGCCAACACGCCGTTGACCTGACGATGGCGCCCCAGCAGGCGCTGCCCCTCGAAGGCCTGACTCACCACTATGACCTTGAAGTGGCTCTCGGATCCCGGCTCCACCCTGTGCATGTAGCTCTCGTTGATCACTTCCAGATGACTGGGGGACAAGGCGGCGGCCAGTTTGGCCTCTATCTGTTGTTGCATGCTCACGGGCAAGACTCCCTCGTTGGATATCCGGCCATTGTAGCCAGGGTTGCATACCGGATGCATCAGGCCAGCTTTAAGTAGAGGAAGGCCGGGCGCCTCCTCGCTGCGGGCTGGTGAAATTTTCCGTCGCCGCTAGAATAGCGCCACTTTCCCTGCCTGCCGGGCAACACGGTGCGGGCGGGCATCATCTATCAGCAACACGTTGGACTCTCTCTTATGCAAACCCTGCTCGACACGGCCCATTGTCGTCTGACCCTGTATCGCTACCCACGGCAGAGCCAGGATCCCCTGCAGGCCTGGGATGCGGCGGACGAGTACCTGATCAACACCCTGGCCGAGGAGCCGCTCGAGCAGGATGGCCCCGTCATCATCATGAACGACGGCTTCGGCGCCCTGGCCGCCTGTCTGCACGGCCATGGCCCGGTCTGCGTGAGCGACTCCTATATCAGCGAGCGGGCCACCCTGGCCAATCTGGCGGAGAACGGGCTGGAGGCGAGCGGGATCACCCTGCAGGATGCCCTGGCCCCGCTGCCCGCGGCCCCTGCGCTGGTGGTGATCAAGGTCTCCAAGTATCAGGCGCTGCTGGAGCAGCAACTGCTGGCCCTGCGTGCGGTGGTCACCCCGGCCACCCGCATCCTGGCCGCCGGCAAGGCGAAAGACATCCATAGCTCCACCCTCAAGCTGTTCGAGAAATACCTCGGACCGACTCGCACCTCGCTGGCCTGGAAGAAGGCGCGCCTCATTCACTGCGAGCCGCAGGCCGCTCGCCCTGCCCTGACCAACCCCTTCCCGACCGTCTGGCCGCTGGAGGGCAGCGACATGCTCATCCACAACCATGCCAACGTCTTCTCGCGCACCAGCCTGGATATAGGCGCCCGCTTCATGCTGGACAATTTGCCGATCCACAGTGCCCGCAAGGTGATAGACCTGGGCTGCGGCAACGGGGTGCTGGGTCTCTCGCTGCTGGCAAAAGACAGCGAGGTGGAGGTGACCTTCATCGACGAATCCTATATGGCGGTCGCCTCGGCGCGGCTCAACGTCGAGCACAACCTGCCGGACGCCCTGCCGCGGGCCCACTTCATGGTCAACAACTGTCTCGACGGCGTAGCGGTCGGGGCAGCGGATCGGATCCTCTGCAATCCCCCCTTCCATCAGTTGCAGGCGATCACCGATCACATCGCCTGGCAGATGTTCACCGACGCACACCGGGTGTTGCCTCAGGGGGGTGAACTCTGGATAGTAGGCAACCGTCATCTGGACTATCACAACAAACTCAAGCGCTTGTTTGCCAACGCACAAGTCGTTGCGTCGAACAGCAAATTCGTTATTTTGAAAGCCATCAAACGCTAAAGATCAAAAGCTAAAGGAAACCCATGATGAAAAAGTCACTCTTGCTGCTGGCCGCCCTGATGCTGGGTGGTTGTGCCACCCACTGGCCGGAGACGGCGTTGCTCAATCCGCAAGTCATCCCCTCCAACCAGCAGTACTACTCTGGCAACCGCATCACCATGGAAGGGGTGGACAAGCGCGAGGCCGCCTATGTCTTCTCCATCAAGAAGAAAGAGAAGGCTCCCGTGCTGGTCAACAGCAGCCAGCCCCTCAACAACCTGCTGGCGGAAAAACTGGCGGAAGGGTTGCGCAGCCAGGGCCTCGAAGTGGGTAACAGCGGCACCACCAACCTGACCCTGGCCATCTCCACCGCCGCGGTCACGGTCGAAGAGAAGACCTTCACCTATGTCACCAAGTCCAAGGTCAGCCTGCAGGTGATCGCCGACTTCCAGGGCAACAAGCTGACCAAGCAGTTCAACATGTCATCCAGCAAGGAAGAGCCGGGTGAGCCGACCATGGCCGATCTGGAGTCCACACTGAACCAGCAACTGGGCAGCGTGCTGCAACAGATCATGGCCGACGAGGCACTGCGCGGTTATCTCAAAGGCCAGCCTAGCTGAGCAAGGAGCATATAAATGAAGAAACTCTGGTTACTGGCCACCCTGATCGCCCCCCTGGCGTTCGCCGGACAAAAAGTCCAGATGGAAACCAACCACGGCAACATAGTGGTGGAGCTGGCCCCCAAGCAGGCGCCGCAGACGGTGAAGAACTTCCTGCGCTACGTGGCGGATGGCAGCTATGACGGCAGCCTGTTCCACCGGGTGATCCAGAACTTCGTGGTGCAGGGCGGGGGCTACAATCAGCAATTCCAGCCGCTGCCGACCTTCGACCCCGTGGTCAACGAGTCCAGGGGCGGCCTGCCCAACAAGCGTGGCAGCATCGCCATGGCCCGCACCCAGGCGGTCGACAGCGCCACCCGCCAGTTCTACTTCAACCTGGTGGACAACGACAACCTCAACGCCAATGCCGGCGCCGGTTATACGGTGTTCGGCCAGGTGGTGCAGGGCATGGAGGTGCTGGACAAGCTGGCTCAGGTCCAGACCGGCTACAGCTCCATACTGCGCGCCAATGACGTGCCGACCAGCCCCATCATCCTGAAAAAAGTGGTGCTGCTGGCGGACAAATAACGCGGGACGGATCACATTCCACCACTGCGTAGCCCAGGTCACCGGCGCCCCTTTCTATACTCTGGCCTTGTCCGATGTGCACGGGACATGGCCAGGCAGAGAGAGGAGGTTCCGGTGACTTGTCACGATTACATTGCCCAACACGCCATTGAGCTGGCTCAGGCGGTTCGTCACTTTCTGGCACGAGAAATGCCCTATCGGCAGCTCGAGGATCTGAGCTGGCAACTCCTCTCCCGCTGGCAGGCGCTGCCCGCCATCCCCATTGACAAAGTACCCGCCACCGAGCAGGAGGGAGTGTTCTGGCACCTGCTCCACAGCTTGCACCTGTGGGACGAGCATCAGCTCATCACAGACACCTGGCTGCGTCAGCAACTGATGGCCTGCGCCAGCTTCCTCGTGGCCGAAGGGCCCTGTCCGCGTCACTGCATCGGCTCACGACCCTGAATCCCGGGCCGCCTCGTTCGGCTTGCCTTGGCTATCCCCCTCGAACCTGACAAAATGACCCCCTTTTCTCTGAGGAGTCAGGCAGTTGAACAATCTCCGCCCGCCCAGCCAAACCCCGGACCGCGCCACAAGCTGGCGAGACGCCCTCGCCGTCTATCTGGAAGCGCGGGTACTCACTCTGTTTGCCATGGGCTTCTCCTCCGGCCTGCCCTTGCTGCTGGTCTTCGGCACCCTCTCGTTCTGGCTGCGCGAAGCCGATGTCAGCCTGACCGACATCGGCTACATGAGCTGGGTGGCGCTGGCCTATGGCTTCAAATGGCTGTGGTCCCCCCTGGTGGATCGACTGCCGCTGCCGCTGCTCTCCCGGCTGCTGGGACGACGACGCAGCTGGATGCTGCTCTCCCAGGTGCTGATCGCCCTCTCCCTGGTGGGCATGGCCTATTGCGATCCCAAAACCCAGCTCGCCCAGCTCGCCCTGTTCGCTCTGCTGGTGGCGTTTTGCTCCGCGACGCAGGATATCGTCATCGATGCCTACCGCATCGAGTCGGCACCTGAGCGCCTGCAGGCGGCCATGGCGGCCTCCTACATGACGGGTTACCGGCTCGCCATGATAATGGCAGGGGCGGGCGCGCTGGCACTGGCGGCCTGGCTTGGCAGCAACGACAGCTACGACTACCGCGGCTGGCAGCTCACTTACCTGCTGATGGCGGGACTCATGTCCCTCGGCGTCATCACCACACTGCTCAGCCACGAGCCGGATATCGACCTCCATCGCCAGAACGAGCAACAGATGGAGCGCAAGGCGCTGCTGCTCGAGCGGGGCTGGCCCAAGACCCTGGCCGGGCTGGGCGCCTGGACCTATGAAGCCATCTGGTGCCCCTTTGCCGATTTCTTCCGCCGCTACGGCGGCTCGGCCCTGCTGATCCTGGGGCTCATCGCCTGTTATCGCATCTCGGATGTGGTGATGGGGGTGATGTCCAACAGCTTCTATGTGGATCTGCAGTTCAGCAAGACGGAGGTGGCCACCATCACCAAGGTGTATGGCGTCATCATGACGCTGGTGGGGGCAGCCCTGGGGGGCGTATTGGTGATGCGCTTCGGCACCCTGCGCATCCTGTTTCTCGGCGCCGTGCTCACCGCCAGCACCAATCTGTTGTTCGCCCTGCTCAACGAAGTGGGTCACGATCTGGAGCTGCTGACCCTGATCATCTCCCTGGACAACCTCAGCGCCGGCATTGCGACGGCGGCCTTCGTGACCTATCTGTCGAGCCTGACCAACGTCGCCTTCTCGGCGACCCAGTACGCCCTGTTCAGCTCCATCATGTTGCTAATGCCCAAGCTGCTGGCGGGTTTTTCCGGTCAGGTGGTCGAGCAGATCGGCTACAGCAGCTTCTTCGTCGGCACCAGTCTGCTCGGCATCCCTGTCATGATACTGATCATCATGGTTGCCAAACGAGGCGATGCTTTGTTACCACAAGCGGACAAATAGCAAGCGTTTGCGCCATTTTGGGGGTGATTAGATTCACAAAACCGGACAAAGTTCCCTGGCTCTTGTTTATCCGATGAATTTATTTGGCTAGAATCCCTTCCGCTCCTTGTGGGCAGGCTACGGAAAACCTCAACTAACGCACAAGAGACCAATAAAATGGCCAAATTTACCAAGACTCTGATCGCTGCCGGTCTGCTGGCTGCATCCGCCACTCCGGCCCTTGCTGCCGATTACAGCGGCGACATCCACAAGAACGACTACAAGTGGTTCCAGTTCAACGTGATGCACACCATCGATCAGCTGCCCTACAGCGAATCTGAAGGTGGTTACAACGATACCTACTTCGAAATGGAGTTTGGTGGCCGCTCTGGTATCTTCGATCTGTACGGTTACGTCGACGTCTTCGACATCTTCCAGAACCGTCACGACGACAAGCACAACCAAGACAACCTGTTCATCAAGTTCGCACCGCGTATCTCCATCGATGCCATGACCGGCAAAGATCTCTCCTTCGGCCCGGTGCAGGAAGTCTACATCGCCAACCTGATCAACGTGGGTGGTCCGGATGGTCTGTTTGAAGCCATGACCGGTCTGGGTGCAGACGTACAAGTACCCTGGTTCGGCAAGGTTGGCATGAACCTGTATGCCCGTCACGTCAACGAAGGCGGCGGCGAGCAGGGCTGGAACGGCTATCAGTTCTCCATGAACTGGTTCAAGCCTTTCTACACCTTCTCCAACGGCAGCTTCGTAGCCTATCAGGGTTACCTGGATCACCTGTTTGATGCCAAGGACACTTCCACCGACGGTACCGCCATGTTCAACGGCCTGTACTGGCACTCCGACCGCTACGCCGTCGGTTACGGTCTGAAGTACTTCAACGACATCTATGGCATCCAGAACGGTTCCTACGGTCTGAAGACCACTGGTTTCGGCCACTACTTCTCCGTGACCTACAAGTTCTAATCGAACTCGTCACACGGACACAAAAAACCGGAGCAGCTGCTCCGGTTTTTTTATGGCGCTTCCTCGATGAGGGGAGTGGCCAGGGCCCTCCCCCCTTCATCATCAATCGCGGAAGTTCTGGAACTGCATCGGCTGACCCAGCTCGGCGCCACGCACCAGTGCCATGGTCTCCTGCAGATCGTCACGCTTCTTGCCGGTGACGCGCACTTCGTCACCCTGGATGGCGACCTGCACCTTGATCTTGGAATCCTTGATGAGCTTCACCAGCTTCTTGGCGATCTCTTTCTCGATCCCCTGCTTGAACTTGACGTTCAGGTGGAAACGCTTGCCGGAGTGAACGCTGTCACCCACATCCATTGAGCTGTTCTCGATGTTGCGCTTGAGCAGGGCTGCGCGCAGGATCTCGACCATCTGCTTGAGCTGGAAATCGGCGTCGGCTTCCAGCTTGACCTCTTCCTTGTTCAATTCGAAGCTGGCTTCCACACCACGAAAATCGAAACGGGTCGCCAGTTCACGATTGGCGTTATCGACGGCGTTCAACACCTCGTTCATTTTGACTTCAGAGACAATATCGAATGACGGCATAGCCGGGCTCCTCATGCTGTACTTCAGGTTGTGCTGACAAAGGGGCAAATCTACCAGAAAACCGGCAAATTTGCTGATTTCAATGGGATTGCTCTGCTAGAATCCCCTGCGCACAGGAATGGCGAGACCCGTTAGTGTCCGCCGAGCGACATCTTCACTTATCCCCGGTAGCGAGTTGCTCGGAACGCAGCCACTACCCTGATTGAGCCTCTCCATGCCAAGCGGATTACGCGACAACAACCTGAAAAACAGCCGACACCCCTCCTCCCCTCACTGGTCCTTGCTGGGTTGTGGTGCCTTGGGCGGCGTCTTCGCCTCCTTGCTGACCCAAAGTGGCCAGCCGACCCGTGTCCTGCTGAGCGAGCGACACCGCGCCACCCTGCACCCCGGCATCGACTTCACTTCCCTCGAGGGCCACACCCAGTTGCTCGCCATCGAGCGGGGTTTCATCGACAAGCCCGGCACCATCCAGCGACTGCTGGTGATGACCAAGGCGGGTCAGGTGGTGTCGGCCTTGACGCCCCTGGTAGGCAAGCTGGCGGCAGGGGTTCCCATAGTGCTGTTGCACAATGGCATGGGCATAGCCGAACAGGTGGTGCAGCTGTTTCCGCATAACCCCGTCATTGCCGGTGTCACCAGCCACGGCGCCATGCAATGCGGCCACTTCGTGTTCCGCCATACCGGCAAGGGCGAAACCTGGCTCGGCCCGATCAATGAGGCCGCCAAGGCCCATTCCGCCCTGGCAGACCAGCTCGCCACCGCTCTCGGTCAAGCCGGCTGGGATGAGCAGATCCTGACCCGCCAGTGGCAGAAGCTCGCCATCAACTGCGCCATCAATCCGCTCACTGCGCTTTACAAGCTCAAGAATGGCGAGCTGGCCGGCCCGCGCTTCGCCGATGTGCTGCAACAGATCTGCGTGGAAGTGGCTGACGTGATGCAGGCCGAAGGCCAGCCGACCGGCAGCGACGAGCTGCTGCGCCGGGTGATGACTGTGGTGGAACTCACCGCCGACAATTACTCTTCCATGTATCAGGACATGGAGCAGGGGCGTGAGACCGAGATCGAGGCCATCACCGGCTTCCTGCTCGGCAAGGCCGCCGCTCACGGCATAGCGGTGCCGGTCAATCAGGGCCTCTATCAGGCCGTCAAAGAGAAGCGCTGAGCAGAGCGGCACTGCCGGCGACGAAGGAGTGCAGGATGACAGTACTGGTATTGGTAGCCCCGGGGTCGGAAGAGATAGAAACGGTCGCCATCGTCGACACCCTGGTGCGCGGCGGCATAGAGGTGGTGCTGGCCTCCTGCTGCCCGGCGGGAGCGCGCCAGATCCGCGCCTCCCGCGGGGTACAGCTGGTGGCGGACTGCCATCTCGACGAGCTGACCAGCCGTGACTTCGATGCCATGGTCGTGCCGGGCGGTCTGCCCGGCAGCGAAGCTATCCGCGACACCCCCCTCGCCATCGACCTGCTGAGAGAACAGGCGGCCCTGGGCCGTTGGCGCGCGGCCATCTGCGCCGCCCCCGCCGTGGTACTGCACCATCACGGCTTGCTGGGGGATGCCAGCGTCACCTGCCATCCGGGCTTTCAGGCCCGCCTGCCCGCCGCGCAACTGAGCACAGCCCGGGTGGTGCGGGATGATGCCCATCGTCTCATCACCAGCCAGGGCCCAGGCACCGCCATCGAGTTTGCCCTCGAGCTGGTGCGGGTGCTGCGAGGTGACGAGGCCGCCCGCGCGGTAGCCGGGCCCATGGTGCTGCCATAACCTACGCTGGATAATCAAGAATGCCCCATGCGTTGCAAGGGGTATTCTTCTTTTCATGTATGTAGCCCCTCCCCATACACACTGAAGAAAGGTCCGGGCTTTCCTGCCCCCACCTTGACTGCTAACATGCGCCCCCTATGCCTGTTTTGCGCTCTGGCGTGACCGTCACGCCGCCCTAACCCCGCCCTTCGCGGCACCTGCCGCCTGACTCTGGTTGCCACAACCGGAGCGTTTTGTTCATCTGTCATATACCAATACAACAATGTGATCCTGCCAAAATGCCACCTGACCCCGGGTCTGTGGCGACTTGCGACCATGGATCCTCAACAAGCGAGAAAATCCCCCCATGCTGGAACGTGCAAGACAAGAGTGGTTCTCCAACATACGTGGCGACCTGCTGGCCGGTATCGTGGTCGCCCTGGCGCTGATCCCGGAAGCCATCGCCTTCTCCATCATCGCCGGAGTAGACCCCAAGGTCGGCCTCTATGCCTCCTTCTGTATCGCCGTGGTCATCGCCTTCGTCGGCGGTCGCCCAGGAATGATCTCCGCCGCCACCGGCGCCATGGCGCTGCTGATGGTGACCCTGGTCAAAGAGCATGGCCTGCAGTATCTGTTGGCGGCGACCCTGCTCACCGGCCTCTTCCAGATAGCGGCGGGCTACCTGAAGCTCGGCAGCCTGATGCGGTTTGTCTCCCGCTCCGTTGTCACCGGCTTCGTCAATGCGCTGGCCATCCTCATCTTTATGGCCCAGTTGCCCGAGCTCACCAACGTCACCTGGCAGGTCTACGCCATGACGGCGGCCGGCCTTGGCATCATCTATCTGTTCCCGCTCATCCCCGTGGTGGGCAAGCTGGTGCCCTCCCCGCTGCTTTGCATCGTCATACTGACGGCGGTGGCCATCACCATGGGGATAGATATTCGCACCGTGGGCGACATGGGCGAGCTGCCCGATACCCTGCCCATCTTCCTGTGGCCCGAGGTGCCGCTCAATCTCGAGACCTTGGTCATCATCTTCCCCTACTCTGCGGGTCTGGCCGTGGTGGGTCTGCTCGAATCCATGATGACGGCGGCCATCGTCGATGACCTGACCGATACCCCAAGCGATCGCAATCGCGAGTGCAAGGGCCAGGGGATCGCCAACCTAGGTGCCGGCCTGATGGGGGGCATGGCGGGGTGCGCCATGATTGGCCAGTCCATCATCAACATCAAATCCGGTGGCCGTGGTCGCCTCTCCACCTTTGTGGCGGGCACCTTGCTGATCCTGATGGTGGTATTCATGGATGAGTGGATCCGCCAGATCCCCATGGCGGCCCTGGTGGCCGTGATGATCATGGTCTCTATCGGGACATTTTCCTGGGAGTCGGTGCGCAACCTGAAAACCCACCCCCTCTCCACCAGCATCGTGATGCTGGCCACAGTCGCCGTGGTAGTGGCTACCCATAACCTGGCGCTCGGAGTATTTGTCGGGGTACTGCTCGCCTCCCTGTTCTTCGCCAGCAAGGTCGCCCGCTTCATGTTGGTCAAGAGCGACAGCGAGCGAAAAGGAGAAGTACGCACCTATCTGGTGCGGGGCCAGGTGTTCTTCGCCAGTGCCGAGCAGTTCTTTGCCGGATTCGACTTCAAGGAGGTGGTGGAGAAGGTGGTGATCGACCTCACCCATGCCCACTTCTGGGACATCACCGCCGTCACTACGCTGGACAAGGTGGTCCTCAAGTTCCGCCGCGAGGGCACCGAGGTGGAGATCATCGGCCTGAACGAGGCAAGTGCCACTATCGTTGACCGCTTCGGGGTACACGACAAACCGGAAGAAGTGGAAAAGCTGCTGGCTGGCCACTGATCACAAGACGGGATCCATCATGACAAGCATTGTTGCCGGGATCGACGGCTCACCTGCCCAGGCGGCGCCGCCTGGGCCTCGACCGGCACGGCGCTGCCGTGCTCCTGCGGAGATAAAGAGCGAGGGGGTGGCCATGGCCACCCCCTTCTTCCTTATACGGGCTCATGCCCCCTCACTCGATGCGCCGCCCTTTTTCGTCCACCACCCGCTCCCCGTCTTCCTTGGTGAAGGCACCTTGCTGTGGGTTCGGCAGTATATCCAGCACCACCTCTGACGGACGGCACAGCCTGGTGCCCAGCGGGGTGACCACTATGGGGCGGTTGATCAGGATGGGATGGGACAACATGGCGTCGATCAGTTCCTCGTCGCTGAATCCCTCCCCAGCCAGCCCCAGCGCCTCGTAGGGGGGCACATTCTGGCGCAGCAACCCGCGCGCCGGTATCCCCATGGCAGCAATCAGTGCGACCAGGGTCTCGCGACTCGGCGGCATCTCCAGATAGTGGATGACGGTCGGCTCCACACCTGAGTTGCGGATAAGTGCCAGCGTATTGCGTGAGGTGCCACAGGCCGGGTTATGGTAGATGGTGATAGCGGTGTCACTCATGCTTGCGCCTCCGCTTTGCCATAGTGGCGCTTCATACGCAGGGCCACGTTGACCAGGGCAATCAGCACTGGCACTTCAACCAGTGGGCCTATGACGCCGGCGAAGGCCTGATCCGAGCTCAGCCCGAACACGGCGATGGAGACCGCAATGGCCAGCTCGAAGTTGTTGCCGGTCGCAGTAAAGGCGATGGAGGCGTTCTTGTCATAGGGAATGCCCAGCTTCTTGCCCACCAGGAAGCTGGTGAAGAACATCAGCACAAAGTAGATCACCAGCGGGATGGCAACGCGAACCACATCCATGGGCAGCTCGACGATCATCTCCCCCTTGAGGCTGAACATCAGCACTATGGTGGCCAGCAGGGCGATAAGCGTGATAGGTGAAATAGCCGGGATGAAGCGCTCGCTATACCACTTCTCCCCCTTGGCCTTGACCAGGTAATGGCGGCTCAGGAAGCCTGCCAGGAAGGGGATGCCGAGATAGATGAACACGCTCTTGGCGATATCCAGCATGGTGATATCCACCGCGAAGCCCTGCAGCCCGAACAGGGGCGGCAGCACTGTAATGAACAGCCAGGCCATGAAGCTGTAGGTGAGGATCTGGAAACCGCTGTTGAGGGCCACCAAGCCAGCACCGTACTCCTTGCTGCCGCCGCCGAGATCGTTCCACACCAGCACCATGGCGATGCAGCGCGCCAGGCCTATCAGGATGAGGCCCACCATGTAGCCCGGCTGATCATGCAAAAACACCAGGGCGATGACGAACATCAGGATGGGGCCCACCAGCCAGTTCATCACCAGGGAGAGGGTGATGGCGCGGCGATCCCGGGTCATGGCGCCCATGGTGCCGTAATTCACCTTGGCGAGCGGCGGGTACATCATCAGGATGAGGCCTATGGCCAGCGGCACGTTGGTGGTGCCGACCGACATCGCCTCGTTCCACTGGGCCACCTGGGGGAACAGATAGCCAATTCCCACCCCTATGGCCATGGCGACGAAGATCCAGAGGGTGAGATTGCGGTCGAGAAAACTCATTTTTTTGCTGACGGGCAGATCGCCGCAGGCTGTTGTACTCATCACGAGACTCCATGAGGATTGGATGAAACGGGCGGCTGATGGCGGGGCAAACCGATTGAAATCAACGCCGCCAACAGGATAAAGAGGGTGGAGATCCAGAGGCAGGCCTCGAGACCATGGAGCTGGAACACCAGCCCGGAGAGCAGGGTGCCGAGCAGACGCCCCAGGGCATTGGCCATGTAGTAGAAACCCACATCCAGCGATACCCCGTCAGAACCGGCATAACTGACGATGAGGTAGCTGTGCAGAGAAGAGTTGATGGCAAACAGGGCGCCAAACACCATAAACCCTCCCACCAGACTGATGGCAGGGTGCAGATCGTAATGAAGCGCCAAGGCAATCAGGGCTGGGGTCAGTGCCAGCACCAATGCCCAGCGCATTGCCGCCTTGCCATCGGGTACCCGCCCCTCCCGCTTGCCGGTAAAGCGGGGGGCCTGGGTCTGAACCACACCATAAGCAATAATCCAGAGCGCCAGGAAGCCCCCCACATACCAGTGATCCCAGCCAAAGCTGGATGCGAGGTAGACAGGCAGCGCCACCACAAACCAGACATCCCGGGCCCCGAACAGGAAGAGACGGGCCGCCGACAGGTAATTGATGGCGCGGCTCTTGGAGAAAATTTCGCTGAACTTGGGCTTGTTCTTGGCTTTGCCGAGATCCCGTTTCAGGGTCAGCATGCTGACGCACCACACCAGCGCCAACGCCAGGGCCATGACCAGCACGGCCCCCTGAAACCCGAGCAGGGTCAGCAGGGCGCCACCGAGGAAAAAGCCCATCCCTTTCAGAGCATTCTTCGAACCCGTCAAGAGTGCCACCCACTTGTAGAGCTGACCCTGCGCCTCTCCCGGCACCAGCAACTTGATGGAGCTTTTGGCGCTCATCTTGTTGAGGTCTTTGGCTATCCCCGAGAGCGCCTGCGCCCCCATCACCCAGGGCACCGTCAGCCAGAGCGGCGGCACCAGCAGCATGCCCAATGCCAGCACCTGGAGGGCGAGGCCGATGTTCATGGTGCGGTTGAGCCCGAGGCGAGCACCGAGCCATCCCCCCACCAGATTGGTCACCACCCCGAAGATCTCGTAGAAGAGAAACAGGGAGGCGATGGCCAGCGGGCTGTAACCGAGCCCATGGAAGTAGAGCACCACCAACATGCGCAGAGCGCCATCGGTCAGGGTGAAGGCCCAGTAGTTGCCGGTCACCAGCAGATATTGGCGAGCCTCGGGGGAGAGTCGGGTCAGTGCCATGGTCGGGTTATCCTTGCGCCTTGTCCATTTGACCGACCATGCGCATCAGCTCGGCGGTGCGGTTGGCATAGCCCCACTCGTTGTCATACCAGGCGTAAATCTTCACCTGGGTGTCATTGATCACCATGGTGGAGAGCGCATCTATGGTGCAGGAGCGCGGATCCGTCTTGTAATCCACCGACACCAGGGGGCGCTCCTCATAGCCCATGATCCCCTTGAGCTCACTCATGGCGGCGGCCTTGAGCAAGCCGTTGACCTCGGCTTCTGTGGTGGGACGGTTCACCTCGAACACGCAATCGGTGAGGGAGGCGTTGGCGAGCGGCACCCGCACCGCATGACCGTTCAGCTTGCCCTTGAGCTCGGGGAAGATGTGGGTGATGGCGGTGGCAGAACCCGTGGTAGTGGGGATAAGGCTCAGGCCACAGGCGCGGGCGCGGCGCAGATCGCTATGGGGTGCATCCAGTATGGTCTGGGTGTTGGTGATGTCGTGAATGGTGGTCATGGAGCCGTGCTTGATGCCGAGCTGCTCGTGGATCACCTTCACCACGGGCGCCAGGCAGTTGGTGGTACAGGAGGCCGCCGTCACTATGGGGTGCTGCGCCTTGTCGTAGAGGTGGTGGTTGACCCCCATGACGACGTTGAGGACACCCTCTTCCTTGACCGGAGCTGTCACCACAACACGCTTCACCCCTTGCGCCAGATAGGCATTGAGCAGCGCCTTGGTTTTCATCTTGCCGGAAGCCTCGATCACCACATCACAACCGGACCAGTCGGTCTGACCGATCTCTTTGTTGCGAGTACAGAGGATGCGATGGTTGCCTATCACCATCTGGTCCCCCTCGGCGCTGGCTTCATGATGCCAGCGGCCATGGACCGAATCGAAGGTGATGAGGTGTGCCAGCGAGGCGGCGTCCCCGGCCGGGTCATTGATGCGCACAAACTCCACATCCGCCCAGTCGAAGGCGGCGCGAAATGAGAGACGGCCCATGCGGCCAAAACCGTTGATACCAACTTTGATAGTCATGCTGTTTTCCTTAACCGGCGAATGAATAGTGGCTGTTGAGGTAGTGAACGTGGGGCGCCAGGGTCAGCGCCTTGGGACGCAGCCCTTGCACCAGCGTCTTGACCTGTGTGGGGGCATAGCCCGATTCCAGCAGCAGTATGGCCGCCATCAACCCGGTACGACCCGAGCCACCACGACAATGAATGGCCAGGGTCTGACCCGCCGCCAGGCGAGCCAGCAGCGCCGTCTTGTGGCTGGCAAAGGCGGCGGCAAAGGGCGCCTCGGGGGCGCAGTCGTCCTCCACTGGCAGCTGGAACCAGGCCAGCCCCAACGCGGCGCACTCGGCGGGCAAGCTATCGGCCTTGAATTCGCCAAGCTCGGTATCGGGCATCATGGTGACTACCGCATCGGCCCCGGCGGCTTGCAGGGTCTTGAGGGAGGCTTGCAGGGAAGCCTCCTTGGTGCCAGGACAGGGGGTGAAGATAAGGCGGGCGCCATTATCCAGGTTCAGGATGTCAAAGGGGTGCATGATAAGCAGCGGCTCCATGTCTCATTGAGAACATCAGATTGGTTGGTGAAAACAGGTTGTTGGTACCCAGTGCTGGTGGCCGCAAGCCGCGACCACGCAAGCATCGTCTCACCCCTCCTTGTGGGCAGGGTGACATAAGTCTTGCAGGGCCTTGACGCCGACCGGTTCAACCGCCAGCAGGGGCACCACGGCATAACGCTTCCCATGCTCACCCCTGACCGCCTCGATATGGGGCTGCTGGCGACAGGCTCGCTGGGCAAGCAGGGGGGAGCTGACGCTGGCCGGGGACAGCATGTGATTGACTACCCAGGCCCAGGGCTCGATACCGGCGCGGCGCAAGTCGGCTTGCAAGTTGGCCGCCTCCTGTACCGGGGTGGGCTCGGGCAGAGTGACTATCATCACCTTGGTCTGTTTCGGGTCTTGCAACTGCATCATGGGGGTGGTGAAGTGCAGCCCTTTGCCCCCCATCTGACGGGCAATTTCCCTGTGATAGGCACCAGTCGCATCGAGCAGCAACAGGGTGTGGCCGGTCGGCGCCGTATCCATCACCACGAAGCGCTTGCCCGCCTCGCGAATGATCCGCGAGAAGGCCTGAAACACGGCGATCTCTTCGGTACAGGGGGAACGCAAATCTTCTTCCAGCAGGGCGCGGCCCTGGGCATCCAGACTCGCCCCCTTGGTGGCCAGCACCTGGGCACGGTAACGCTCGGTCTCGGCGTGGGGATCGATACGACTGACCTCCAGGCTCGGCAGTGCCCCTGCCAGTGTCTCTCCCAGATGGGCTGCGGGATCTGAGGTGGTCAGGTGAACCGGCAACCCCCGACTGGCGAGCTCCACCGCCACTGCTGCCGCCAGAGTGGTTTTACCCACACCGCCCTTGCCCATCAGCATGATGAGCCCGTGGCCATCGCTGGCCAGCTCATCGACCAGTTGCTTCAAGCCGGGATGTTGCTGGTCCTGTGACTCGGCGGCCGGGCGTTCGACCTCGAGGTTCCCGTTGACAGGCGCTGCGCCGAGTAACTGGCGCAGGCTATCGACCCCAACCAGATTGGTCGCCAATAGCGGCACTCTGTCTTGTGGCAGGCTGGCCAGCAGCGCTGGCATTTGAGCCATAGCCAGCTGCTCTCGTTGCCACAGGGCGGTCGCCAAGGGGTCATCAACCAGTTCGCTTTGCGGGAAGATGCCATTGATGACCAGTTGCTGATTGGCAAGGCCTATGGTCGCCAGTTCGTCATGGGTACGCGCCACTTCCCGAAGGGTCGAGGCTTGCGCTCGGGCGACCAGAATCAGCCGGGTTTTCTCTGCATCGGACAAGGCAGCAACGGCCTCGGCGTATTGGCTGCGCTGTTTTTCCAGTCCAGCCAATGGCCCCAGACAGGAAGCATCGCCCTTGCCTTGCTCCAGAAACTCGCTCCATGCCCCCGGCAATTGCAACAGACGTATGGTGTGACCGGTGGGGGCCGTATCGAAAACGATATGGTCGTATTCCCCCACCAGGCTGCTGTCGGTCAAGAGAGCAGTGAACTCGTCAAAGGCGGCGATCTCTGTGGTGCAGGCACCGGAGAGTTGCTCCTCGATGCTGCGCACCACGCTCTCGGGCAACTTGCCGCGCACCGGGCCAACGATCCGCTCCCGATAGGCTTGTGCGGCGGCTTGCGGGTCAATCTCCAGTGCTGACAACCCACTGACCGCCGCTATGGCGGTCATCTTGTTGCCTATCCGGGTATCGAACACCTGGCCTACGTTTGAGGCCGGATCCGTGCTGACCAGCAGTACCCTTTTGCCACTGTCACACAAGGCAACCGCATTGGCACAGGCCAGCGAGGTCTTGCCCACCCCGCCCTTGCCGGTGAAGAAGAGAAACGGCGGCGCATCATGGAGAAACGAGTAGTTCAGAAACGGGGACATGAGAGACTCCTATCAGAAACAACGAGGCAATTGACCGAGCAGCGAGCTTGCCAGCCAGGCAATGACGCTTAGCAGCAACCACTGCTGCCGGAGCAGCAGCCACTCTTGACGATCCCCTTGATGACGCCGGCCTTGCTGGACTCTGCTTCTGGTTGTTCAACGTCGGCACCATCACTTCCCGGGGCTTTAGGTAATGCCAGTCCCGCATAGCGCGCCAGTTCAGCGCGGCTGGGATAACGACCTGTGAGTACCACCTGACCATCCACCAGGGTCACAGGCAGTCCTTCTTCCCCGGTCAGTTCCAGGAAGGAGGCCACTGCGGGGGTCTCGGCGAAGACCAGGGGTTGTTGTGCCAGGTTGAATCGATATAGAGAGCCACCCTGTTGCTTGAGCCATTCGGCGTCACCGGCAAAGGTCACCAGCGCCTGATCAACCTCTGCGCCACATACCCCGCTGGAACAGCACAGGGCAGGGTCGAATACTTGTATCAGTCTCATGATCTACTCCTCATTGCAGCAAGGCTGCGCAGGCAACACATGGGGCGAGCAACCGGATTCGGCTCTCATCACCCCGCAGGCTTCCGGATGACCGGCGCAGCACTCCTCGGTGAGGTAGCCGATAAGACTCAGCATCAGGGGAATGTTGGCGCGATAGCGCAAAAAGCGCCCCTCCTGCTCCACCGAGAGCAGACCCGCGTGCAGCATGGCTTTCAGGTGAAACGAGAGGGTGTTGGGGGCTATGTCGAGCTCGCTGGCCAACTGGCCGGCAACCTGACCTTCCAACCCGGCCTTGACCAGCAGACGCCACACATCGAGGCGAATGCCGGATGCGAGGGACTCGAATACCTTGGTGGCGATCTCTTTGTTCATGGAACTTCCCCTTCATTCACTTCATAATTTCAACTATACAAGAATTATTGAAATGATCAGCATGGCCAGAGCCTATCGTCGATCTCCTCACTCCCTCTTGTCGTTCACACAGCACTCCTCGCGGAAAAACGCGATGATCTCTTCCAGCACCTCGTATTGAGAGACGCACAGCAGGGTGCGGCTCTCCCGGTTCTGCTTAACCAGGCCAACCGAAACCAGGGCCGCAATATGATGGCTCAGGGTCGAGGCGGGAATGGCGAGCTGCTTTTGCAAGTCTCCCACGGGCAGGCCTTGCTCCCCGGCCTTGACCAGGTGCTTGAAAATAAACAAGCGAGTCGGGTGACCCAACTCTTTCAATGCCTTGGCGACCGCTTCCAACTCCATGCTCCAACCCTCTTCATAGATGACATTTCGATATTACCAGAAATATCTTGACCACCCACATACTTCGATTATTTTAGAAATATAGTCAAACCTAAGAGGATATGAAGATGAATGACTGGTTAACCATGTTGACGGATGCATCTCGGATGTTTGTGTTCCTGGCCGTCGAACTCTCGGTGCTGTTCCTGGTGATCAGTGCCGCCGTCAGCCTGATCCGCCAGAAGATCCCCGATACCAAGATCCAGGCCATGCTGGGGGCTAGAAAAGGCAGAGGCTATTTGATTTCGGCTCTACTGGGTGCCCTGACCCCCTTTTGCAGTTGCTCGACCATCCCCATGCTACGCGGACTCCTGTCCGCCAAAGCCGGTTTCGGGCCAACCCTGACCTTCCTGTTCGTCTCGCCGCTGCTCAATCCGATCATCGTCGGCCTGATGTGGGTCACCTTCGGCTGGAAACTGACGGTCCTGTATGCCGTTATCGCCGCCGGCGTCTCTGTACTGGCGAGCATGCTGCTGGACATGCTGGGATTCGAGCGTCATGTGATTGACCCCAAAGAGGCCAAGCAAAGCAGCTGTGGCACAGGTTGTGGCACCACGACGAGTGAACCTGCCAGTGTGAGCGCAACAGCTTGCTGCTCAAGCAAGGCTATCAAGTCAGTCACACCGCTAAAGGCTCAGGCATCTTGCCGGCCCTCACAACCCGAGGCCACGCCAGCCATCTCTTGCTGCGCAGACGGCACTGCGGCCCTGACTCAGGCGCCGGTGAGATCCACGGCCTTCGCCAAGGCACGGGCGGATGCCTGGCAACAATTCAGGGAGGTGCTGCCCTACCTGCTGCTGGGAGTTCTAGTCGGGTCATTTATCTACGGCTTTATTCCGGCAGAGTGGATAGCCGCCCACGCCGGGGCTGACAACCCGCTGGCGATCCCATTCAGCGCCGTTGTGGGCATTCCGCTCTATATCCGGGCAGAAGCCGTGATCCCTCTGGCATCTGTGCTGCTGGGCAAAGGGATGGGCATGGGGGCTGTGATGGCACTCATCATCGGCAGTGCGGGGGCCAGTCTGACCGAGGTGATCCTGCTCAAGTCGATGTTCAGAACCCCTATGATGGTGGCATTCCTCACCGTGATCCTGGGAATGGCCATCCTGATGGGTTATCTGGCACAAGGACTGTCTGCGGCCCTGGCCTGAGATCGGCCGCACCGACGCGGTGAGATGGAACATGAGAATGGCGTGGGCGAAGGGACGGGAGCTGAAAACTCACAGACCAGAAAAAGCCATCCCAATCAATCGGATGAACTTGGATATGTGGAGAAGGGCATAACCTCGCTCACCCATCTCCGCGGATCAGGCTTACCGCACCACACCCGCAACAGATAAAGGAGGAGGCTGGCAGGAGTCATGGCCTGTCGTCAGCGGCCAAGATGGGCCAGGAAAGCAGGAATGTGGTGCCGCCCCGCCCATTGGGCTGGCAGAGGGCACTGCCGCCGTGGGCCTCGGCAATGGCCTTGACCACGGCGAGCCCGAGCCCGCTGCCGCCGCTCTTGCGCGAGCGCGACGGATCCCCCCGGCGAAACGCATCGAAGATATAGGCAGCAACCTCCTCGCCGATCCCTGGCCCCTCGTCTTCCACGCTCAGAGTGCACAGGGCACCCGAGCGTTGCAGGCGCACTGTCAGCAGGCCAGGCACGGCGTGCTTCTGGGCATTTTCCAGCAGCGCCATCAGGGCCTGACGGATGCGAAGCGCATCGCAGCAGACAGGGAGTTCGACATCGAGCTCCCGCTTCAGCATGAAACCGCTCGCAGCCAGGGGGCTGGCAAAGGCGTCAAGCACCACGGCAAGCTCGTCGGCCAGCCTTACCTCTGAGCGTTGCAGCTCCAGGTGGCCGCTGTCGTTGAGGCTCAATACCCGCAAGTCTTCGATCAGGTGGGTGAGGCCCTCCACCTGACGCAGCAAGCTTTCGAAGAGTTCGCGCTCTGGCAAAAATACCCCTTCGGCCAGCCCCTGCAAGCGGCCGCGCAAAATGGTCACCGGGGTGCGCAATTCGTGGGCGATGGCGGCATTCCAGAACTCCCGCTCGCGGGTCATGTTCTGCAGCCGCTCGGCCATGGTGTTGAAGTCGCGCACCAGTTGCGCCGTCTCCCCGATAGCCTGTTCATCGATCGGCACGCGGGCGTCGAGCCTGCCCTCTGCGACATCTCGCAGGCTGTTTGCCACCGAGTTGAGGGGGGTCAGGATGCGGCGAGAGAGACGAACCGCCACGTACAGCGCCATCCCCAATGCGATGAGAATGGTAGAGCCGACCCAGATCATCTCCACCCTCGAGGGGATCCAGCTCTCGGAGATGCTGCCGGGCAGGTAGGTCACGGCGATGGCATAAAACACATAGGTGCCGATCACCGCGAGGGAGATGATGCCGAGCGCCATCAGGCCCAGGGCATGGATGATCTGCCTGCGCAGGCCAGGTGCCGGTTTCATGCATCGCCACCGAAGCGATAACCAACCCCCCAGACACTGGCAGGTACCCCCTGGATGCCGTGGGCCTCGAGCTTCTTGCGCAGCTTGCTGATGTGGCTGTCCACTGTGCGTTCCTGGGTATCCCCTTCGGGCAGGCAGTGGGTCAGCAGCTCGGCGCGGCTGAACACCCGTTTCGGCGCCCGCATCAGAGAGGCGAGCAACTTGAACTCGGTCAGGGTCAGCTCCAGTCGCTGTTGCCCGTCATCGCGGCAAATGCTGGCTTCGTGACTCTCCAGATCGATCTGGAAGGGGCCGACCCGCAGCACCCGGGCAGTGGCTGGGGTTGCGGCCTTGGTGCGCCTGAGCACCGCCTGCACCCGGGCCACCACTTCTGCCGGGTTGAAGGGTTTGACCACATAGTCATCCGCCCCCATGCGCAGCCCCATCAGCTTGTCGAGGTCCTGATCCAGGGCGGTCAGCATGATCACCGGCGTGTCGCCACGGGCCCGGATCTCGCTGAGCACCTGCCAGCCATCGAGCTGCGGCATCTGTACATCCAGCAGCAGGAGATCGGGCTTGAATGCCTGGTGCATGGCCAGCGCCTCGCGGCCATCGGCGGCATGAAGAGTACGCAATCCGTGACGTTGCAGGTAGGCGGCGAGGATCTCGGCGATCTCGGCTTCATCCTCTGCAATCAGTACCAGTGACTGTACCGCCGGGCTGGCGGAAGCATGAAGATACGACATGGTCGGACTCGAAAATGGTGGGCTTGAACTTTATCACCGCCTCCATGGATTCTCCACAAAGCCTCGAATCATTCGCAATAGCCCCTCTCCATAATGCCCGCTCGATGTGCTCTCGCGGCAACACCATTCCGGGGAGACGGTTTAACGAGGTGAGTATGATGTTTGTCAAACAGCGGTATGCGGGCGCCCTGCTCGCCGTCATTGCCGCATTCGGGTTGGCGGGTTGCGATGGGGCGCCGCAAGCGCAAGATGCGCCGGCCCCCCTTCAGGTGTCGGTGATGACGCTGGCAGGAGAAGATCTTGTCATCAGCGAGGATCTGCCCGCCCGGGTGGCGGCACTGCGCAGCGCCGAAATTCGCGCCCAGATCAGCGGCATAGTGCAGCGTCGCCTGTTCGAGCAAGGCGCCGAGATCAGCGCGGGTACAGTGCTGTTCCAGATAAACCCGGCCCCCTTCAAGACAGACGTCGACAGCGCCGCCGCGGCATTGCAGCGGGCCGAGGCCGTGCTGGCGCGCGCCTGCATCCAGGTTGACCGCCTGGTGCCGCTGCTGCGCACCGAGGCCATCAGTCGCCAGACCTATGACGACGCCCTCTCCCTGCGGGATCAGGCGGCCGCCGACGTGGCCCAGGCCAAGGCGACCCTGGCACGGCACAAGCTGAACCTGCAATTTGCCAACGTAGAGGCCCCCATCGCCGGGCGCATCGATCAGGCCCTGGTGAGCGAAGGTGCCCTGGTGTCGCCCACCGATGCCACCCCCATGGCCAGGATCCAGCAGATCGATCAGGTCTATGTCGATGTCCGCCAACCGGCCTCTGTGCTGGAAACCCTGCGCCAGCAGGCAGGATCCATGGCCCCTGAACTGGAGGTGGAGATCCTCGGCAGCGATGGCAAGCCGCTAGGCATGCAGGGGCACATCCTCTTCTCCGGCATCGAGGTGGATGCCGGGACCGGCGACGTGTTGCTGCGAGTACTGGTGGATAACCCGGAGCGGCGCCTGTTGCCCGGCCTCTACGTGCAGGCCCGCATTCCCCGGGCTCACTACGCCAGCGCCCTGAGCGTGCCCCAGCAAGCCCTGGTGCGCACATCGGGTCAGGCCTGCGTGTGGGTGGTGGATGGCCAGGGGCAGGTACAGCAGGTGCCGGTCAACACCGCTGAACTGGTGGATCGCCAGTACCGCATCGCATCCGGGCTCAGCGCCGGGCAACGGGTGGTGATCGAAGGGATCGACCGCCTGACCCCGGGGGTTCAGGTCATTGCCCACCCCTGGCAACCCCTTGTTGCCAGCCAGCAAGCCGGCACTAACACCCGCTGAATCGGAGACATTCCATGCCGCAGTTTTTTATTCATCGCCCGGTATTTGCCTGGGTGATCGCCCTTTTCATCGTGCTAGCGGGGGTCATCGCCATCCCCAAGTTGCCCATCTCCCGCTACCCCTCGGTGGCGCCGGTGTCGGTGACCCTCTATGCCACCTATCCGGGCGCCACGCCGCAGACCCTGAACGATGCGGTGGTGAGCCTTATCGAGCGCGAGCTGTCTGGGGTGAAGAACCTGCTCTACTTCGAGTCATCGGTGGACGCCTCGGGCAGCGCGCAGATCACCGCCACCTTCAAGCCGGGCACAGACCCGGAGCTGGCCCAGATGGACGTGCAAAACCGCATCAAGGCGGTCGAACCTCGCCTGCCGCAAGCGGTGCGGCAGAACGGTCTGCAGGTGGAGTCCGCCTCGTCGGGTTTTCTGATGATGGTCGGCATGACCTCGCCGGATGGCCGCTTTGATGAAGTCGCCCTCAACGACTACATGGCGCGCAATATCGTTCAGGAGCTGCGCCGCATCGAGGGCGTGGGACGGGTGCAGCTGTTTGGCGCCGAACAGGCCATGCGCATCTGGGTGGATCCGGGCAAGCTCGCCGCCTACGGGCTGACCATCAGCGAGGTGGCGCAGGCCATAGAGCAGCAGAACGTCCAGATAGCACCGGGGCGCGTCGGTGACGAACCCGCCCTGCCGGGACAGCGCCTGACGGTTCCTCTCACGGTTCAAGGGCAGCTGACGACCCCAGAGGCGTTCGCCGCCATAGTGCTGCGGGCCGGCGCCGATGGCGCCAAGTTGGTGCTGGGTGACGTGGCCAGGGTCGAGCTGGGGGCGCAATCCTACACCTTTGCCAACCGCGAGAACGGCGTGGCCGCCACCAGCGCCGCCATCCAGCTCTCTCCCGGTGCCAACGCCGTGCGTACCGCCGATGCGGTACGCACCCGTCTCGCCCAGCTCGCCCCTACCCTGCCGGCGGGCATGGTCTATTCGATCCCGTTCGACTCGGCCCCCTTCGTCAAGGTCTCCATCGACAAGGTGATCCACACCCTGCTGGAGGCCATGGTGCTGGTGTTCCTGGTGATGTTCCTCTTCCTGCAGAACCTGCGCTACACCCTGATCCCGGCCATAGTCGCCCCCATAGCCCTGCTCGGCACCTTCGCGGTGATGCTGCTTGCCGGCTTTTCGATCAACTCCCTGACCATGTTCGGCATGGTGCTGGCCATCGGCATCATAGTCGACGACGCAATAGTGGTGGTGGAGAACGTCGAGCGCCTGATGGCCACCCGGGGACTGTCGCCCCGAGAGGCGACCTCGCAGGCCATGAAGGAGATCACCGGGGCGGTGATCGGCATCACTCTGGTGCTCACGGCAGTGTTCATCCCCATGGCGTTCGGCAGCGGCTCGGTGGGGGTCATCTACCAGCAGTTCACCCTGTCGATGGCGGTGTCTATCCTCATTTCGGCCTTCCTCGCCCTGACCCTGACGCCAGCACTGTGCGCCACCCTGTTGCGTCCGGTCAGCCCGGATCATCATGAGAAGCGCGGCTTCTTCGGCGCCTTCAACCAGAGTTTCGAGCGGCTCACTGCGGGCTACGGCGCCCGGGTGACCCGCCTGGTCGGGCGCAGCGGACGCATGATGGCGGCCTTCGTCGCCCTCTGCGCCGTGCTGGCCATCGCCGCCGCCCAGTTGCCCTCCTCTTTCCTGCCGGACGAGGATCAGGGCTACTTCATGACCTCCATCCAGCTGCCGACCGGCGCCACCAGCGAGCGCACCCTGGCGGTGATCAAGGAGTTCGAGGCCCACGTCGCCTCTCGAGAGGCGCTGGACACCAACCTGGTGGTGCAGGGCTTCAGCTTCTCAGGCGCAGGCCCCAATGCGGCCATGGCCTTCACCATGCTCAAAGACTGGGACCAGCGCCATGGCGCCACGGCCGCCGAAGAAGCAGAGCTGGCTCAGGCGGCCATGGCCAACAGCAGAGAGGGCACAGTGATGAGCCTGTTGCCGCCCGCCATCGACGAGCTGGGCACCTCTTCGGGTTTCACGCTCTTCCTGCAGGACAGGGCCAATAGGGGGAACGCCGCGCTGCTGGCCGCCCAGGCGCAACTGCTGGCGCTGGCCGCGCAAAGCGAGGTGGTGAGCGATGTCTACCCTGACAGCCTGCCCCCCGGCGAGAGCATTCACCTCGAGATCAACCGGCAGAAGGCCGAGGCCATGGGGCTCTCGTTTACCAGCGTGAGCAGCACACTGTCGACCGCGATGGGGTCGCTCTACGTCAACGACTTCCCCAACGGCGGGCACATGCAGCAGGTCATACTGCAGGCCGACGCCCCGGCCCGCATGCAGCTCGACGACGTGCTCGGCCTGCGGGTGCGCAATGCCAGCGGCGGCATGGTGCCCCTGCGGGAGGTGGTGACACCGGTATGGAGCGAATCCCCGCAGCAGATGATGCGCTTCGAGGGCTTCCCCGCCGTGCGTCTTTCCGGGAGTGCCGCACCCGGGATATCCAGCGGCGCCGCCATGGAGGAGATGGAGCGCCTGGTGGCGCAATTGCCGCAAGGCTTCGCCCTGGCCTGGACGGGGCAGTCGTTGCAGGAGCGTCAGTCGGCGGCCCAGGCCCCCATGCTGATGCTGCTGTCGGCGCTGGTGGTCTTCCTGGTGCTGGCGGCGCTCTACGAGAGCTGGTCCATCCCGCTGTCGGTGATGCTGGTGGTACCCCTGGGGTTACTCGGCACCGTCGCCGCCGTGATGCTGCGCGATATGCCCAACGACGTCTTCTTCAAGGTGGGCATGATCACCATCATCGGTCTGTCGGCCAAGAACGCCATCCTCATCGTCGAGTTTGCGCGCCAGTTGCACGCCGAGGGGCGCACGCTGATAGACGCAGCTGTGACCGCCGCACGCCTGCGTCTTCGCCCCATCCTGATGACCTCGCTGGCCTTCACCCTGGGCGTGATGCCGCTGATGCTCGCCAGCGGCGCCAGCGCGGAGACCCAGCATGCCATCGGCACCGGCGTATTCGGCGGCATGATCAGCGGCACCCTGCTGGCCATCTTCTTCGTGCCGGTCTTCTTCGTCTTCGTCATCGGCACCCAGGAGCGCTTTCAGCTCTGGCGGGCCCGGCGAGTGCACAGGGGGGAGCAATGATGCCAGTGTTGCAGCCCCTCTTCCTGCCCTGCGGCCTGAACGAGGGCAGCCAGACAGCGGGGGTTGAGGTCAGCGCAGCCAGCCCCCGTTCATTCATCATTGCGGAGGAGTCAATTCATGTTCTCTGACATCCAACGCCGCTGGCTGGTGCTGCTGGCTGTCATGCTGGCCTTCCTGCCGGTGGTCATCGACATGACCATATTGCACATAGCCGTGCCTTCCCTGACCCAGGCCCTGGGCGCATCCGCGACCGAGGTACTGTGGATCATCGACATCTACCCGCTGCTGATGGCGGGGCTGCTGGTGCCCATGGGCACACTGGCGGACCACATCGGCAACCGGCGTCTGCTGCTCACCGGGCTGGTCATCTTCGGGGTCTCTTCCCTGCTGGCAGCCTTTGCGCCGACGCCCGCCATGCTCATAGGCGCACGGGTGCTGCTGGCCCTGGGAGGCGCGATGATCATGCCCTGCGTGCTTGGCACCATACGTCGCACCTTCGAAGACCAGGATGAGCGCGCCATGGCGCTGGGTCTGTGGCACGCGAATACGAAAAAGCCCATCTCAATCAATGATTGAGATGGGCCGTATAAATGGCGGAGGAGGTGGGATTTGAACCCACGGATGGTCGCCCATCGCCGGTTTTCAAGACCGGTGCATTCAGCCGCTCTGCCACCCCTCCGCAGCAGTGCGACGCATATTACCCATGACGATCCCCCTTGTAAATCCCCGCTCTGTTCGTTTGCCGATTTATTGGGCTAAATGGCCAACAAAACCCGCAGACTCGCCCCAAACCGTGCTTTTTCAACCGGATGGCTTGACTTGAAAACAGACTCACCCACTATAGTGGCCTCCACGATATTCCCAGCAAGATGGACATATGAGAATCAAACATGCCCTGTTCGCCGCCCTGACCGGCGCGACCCTGCTTGCGGCGCCGGTGCAGGCGAGCGAGCTGACCAAGAGCGACGTCGAGCAGATCGTGCGCGACTATCTGGTCAAGAACCCGGAAATACTGGTCGAGATGTCCAATGCCCTGCGCGCCAAGCAGGAGAGCCAGCAGGCCGAGAACGACAAGACGCTGATCGAGGCCCATGCCAAGCAGCTCTTCGCCAACCAGGATCCCGAGACCGGCAACCCCAAGGGCAGCCTGACCGTGGTCGAGTTCTTCGACTACAACTGCGGCTACTGCAAGCGGGCCCACCCCCTCATCCAGCAACTGCTCGCTGAAGACAAGGACATCCGCTACATCTACAAGCAGTTCCCCATACTGAGCGAGACCTCCTACTATGCCGCCCGCGCGGCGCTGGCGGTGAAGCTCGGCCAGCCTGACAAGTACCAGGCCTTCCACGACAAGCTCTATGCCCATCAGGGACCGCTCTCCGACGAAGCCCAGGTGAAGCAGCTTGCGGAGGCGGCTGGCGTCAACTGGAGCAAGGTCGAGGCGAAGATCAAGGACGGCAGCATAGATCAGAACCTGGGTACCAACCGTGCCCTGGCCGAGGCCATGAGCATCTCCGGTACCCCGGCCTTCATCATCGGCGATCAGATCCTGCGCGGCGCACCCCGCGATCTGGCGAGCCTGAAAGGCTTCATCAAGGACGTGCGAGCCGGCAAGAGCATTCAGTAACCCGCTCTTCGCTCGTAAAAAAACGCCCCGGCATCTCGATGCCGGGGCGTTTTGTCATTCAGGCTCCAGTCCCTCAGGACTGATGGGCCGTCGCGAGCAGCTGTCAGCAAGGCGAAGAGCTGCGCAGGGACCGGAGTTTATATGAATAAATGAGGCTCCCGAGCAGCGCATGATCCTTGATCACGGCTTCGTAGCAGGACCATAGCCGTTCGGGTTCTGGCTTTGCCAGCGCCAGGTGTCCACCATCATCTGCTCGAGCCCGCGCTCCGCCTGCCAGCCCAGCTCGTCCCGGGCCAGAGTAGGCTCGGCCCAGCATTCGGCGATGTCGCCGGGGCGACGGGGCTTGATCTGGTAGGGAATGGGGCGACCACTTGCGGTTTCGAACGCCTTGACCATCTCCAGCACTGAGTAACCCTGACCTGTGCCCAGGTTGTAGGTGAAGACCCCGGTGTCGCTCCCGATGCGGGCCAGCGCCTTGAGGTGACCTATGGCGAGATCCACCACGTGGATGTAGTCGCGCACCCCGGTGCCGTCCGGCGTCGGGTAGTCGTTGCCAAAGACCCCCAGCTCCTTGAGCTTGCCGACACCGACCTGGCTGATATAGGGCAGCAGGTTGTTGGGAATGCCGTTGGGATCTTCGCCGATGAGGCCACTCTCGTGGGCACCGACCGGGTTGAAGTAGCGCAGCAGCACTATGGCCCAACGGGGATCGGATTGGGAGAGATCCCGCAGTATCTCCTCCACCATCAGCTTGGAGCGGCCGTAGGGGTTGGTGGCGCTGGTGGGGAAGTCTTCCCGCAGGGGCACAGAGGCGGGATCGCCATAGACGGTGGCCGAGGAGCTGAACACCAGGCGGAACACGCCGGCATTGGCCATCTCTTCGCACAGCACCAGGGTGCCGGTCACGTTGTTCTGGTAGTAGGTGAGCGGGATCTGGCTGGACTCCCCCACCGCCTTGAGGCCGGCGAAGTGGATCACAGACTCAATCTTGTGGGCCGCGAACAGCCGCTGCAGGCACTCCCTGTCCAGGATGTCCCCCTCGACGAAGGTGACCGCCTTGCCGGTGATCCGCTCGACCCGCCTGAGGGATTCGGGGGAGGAGTTGGAGAGATTGTCCAGTACCACCACCTGCTGGCCGGCGCCCAGCAGCTCAACCAAGGTGTGGGAGCCGATATAACCGGCACCACCCGTGACCAGAATTGTCATTTTTTATCCCGTGCTTTGAGGAAACTGGAGCTGAGTCTACCCGCCCTGCCCGCGCGGGAAAAGCTCGGGATACCTATGACGCCCCTTAGTAGTCGAGGCCGACATCCCCCCTTGCGGTGCAGGAGCAGGCCAGTGCGACGCCGCTCTCCAGATCCTGCGGGCTGAGAGTCATCACGCTCTGGCGTTCGATCTCGCCGGTGGTGGTGCAGCGGCAGGCCCCGCACACCCCGGCGCGGCAGGCGGCCATCATGGTCTCCCCCGCCCCCTCGAGCGCGGCCAGCAGGGTCTGACCTGGCAGTATCTTCACCTTCTTGCCGCTCTTTTTCAGGGTCAGCCAGAAATGGTCACCCCCGGCGGCAACTGGCGCTGCGCCCGATGTAACAGCAGGCAGGCCAAACGACTCCTGATGCAACTGCGCCGCTGGCAACCCCAGCTCCGCCAGCATGGTGCTCACCGCCGCCATATAGGGCGCGGGCCCGCACAGATAGACGTGGCGGCCGAGCAAGTCCGGCGCCAGTTCCTTCAGCATGGAGGGTGTGAGACGCCCCACCCAAGGGTGAGCCGCCGGTGCTTCTTCCAGCACTCTCTCCGGTACTCTCTCCACTACTAGGGCATGGCGCAGCCCGGCATGAGCCTCGGCCAGCGCGGCCAATTCATCCGCGAAGATCACATCCTGGGGCGATCGGGCGCTGTGGACAAAGCGGATGTCCGCCTCCGGTCGTTTGACCAGCTCGTCCCGCAGCATGGCCCACATGGGGGTGATGCCGGAGCCGGCGCTCAGCAGCAGCGGCCGCTCGCAAGGCAGCGCGGTCAGATTGAAGTCGCCGAAGGGGCCGTCGGCCCGGATCTCGTCCCCCACCTGCAGGCTCTGGTGCAGATGGTGGGAGACAAGCCCCACGTCCTTGATGGTGACCTGCCAGCAGGCATCCTGCGGGCTGGAGGAGAGGGTGTAGGCGCGGCACTGGGGCTGGCCGTCTATCTCTGTGTGCAGGGTCACGCACTGGCCGGCCAGCACGGGGGGCAGCGTGCCCTCGGTGGCGACAAACTGCCAGCTGGTCACGTCGTGGGTATCCGCACGACGGCCAATGCAGCGCAGGGAAAGAGAGGTGGAGGTCATCGCAAGGCTCCTCTTTTATAAAAGGCATCTCAGTGAAAAAAGGCGAGCCGGGGGCTCGCCAAAGGCTTACAACATGGTGGGCCGCGCCCGGATCAGGCCGCCAGTATCTCGGCCAGATCCGCTTCGGCCGTAGTGGTTCCCTTGAGACCGGACTATGTCTCCAGCACCTTGATCAGGCCGCCAGTATCTCGGCCAGATCCGCTTCGGCCGTGGTGGTACCTTTCAGACCGAACTGCTCCTCCAGCACCTTGAGCAGGGCCGGGGTGAGGAAGGCCGGGGCGGTCGGGCCGGTGCGGATGTCTTTCACCCCGAGCGCCAGCAGGGTGAGCAGAATGACGATGGCCTTTTGCTCAAACCAGGAGAGCACCAGGGTCAGCGGCAGATCGTTGACGCCGCACTCGAACGCCTCGGAGAGCGCCAGGGCGAGCTGGATGGCGGAGTAGGCGTCGTTGCACTGGCCCACGTCCAGCAGACGGGGAATGCCGCCTATGTCGCCGAAATCGAGCTTGTTGAACTTGTACTTGCCGCAGCCCAGGGTGAGCAGCAGGCTGTCTTGGGGGGCGGCCTTGGCAAACTCGGTGAAGTAAGCGCGCTCGGCCTTGTCGCCGTCACAACCGCCCACCAGGAAGAAGTGGCTGATCTCGCCGGCCTTGACCTTGTCGATCACTGCCGGGGCGGCCTGCATCAGGGCGTTGCGGGCAAAGCCTATGGTGATGAAGTGCTCGAGCTCGGTGTGCTTGAAGCCCTCCAGCGCCTGCGCCTTCGCTACCACGGCGGAGAAATCATCCCCCTCCAGGTGGGTCACCCCCGGCCAGCCGACGATGGAGCGGGTGAAGATGCGATCGCTGTAGTCGCCCACGTTGGGATCTATGATGCAGTTGGAGGTCATCACCACGGCGCCGGGGAAGTTGGCAAACTCTTTTTGCTGGTTCTGCCAGGCGGAGCCGTAGTTGCCCACCAGGTGCGGGTACTGCTTGAAGAAGGGATAGGCCTGCGCCGGCAGCATCTCGCCGTGGGTGTAGACATTGATGCCGGTACCAGCGGTCTGCTCCAGGATGAGCTTGAGATCCATCATGTCGTGGCCTGAGACCAGGATGCACTTGCCCGGCACCGGGGTGACGCGCACCTGAGTCGGTTCTGGGTGGCCAAACGCAGTGGTCTCGCCGAGATCCAGCATCTCCATGATTTTGAAGTTGAGCAGGCCTATCTCCATGGCGCATTTGAACAGGGGATCCAGCTCGCTCGGGTCCGTGCTGAGCCAGCTCATGATGCGATGGAACTCGGCGGCCACGGCGCTGTCTTGCTGACCCAGCACCCGGGCGTGCTCCATGTAGGCGGCGGCGCCTTTGAGGCCGTAGAGGCAGAGCAAGCGCAGCCCCATGATGTCTTCGTTGACCTCGCTCTTGCCGCGATTGACCGCGGTCTGGGGCGCATGGGCCAGCTGTTCCAGCAGTTCGGCACCCGGCTCGAAGCGGGCGGCGGCGGGCAGCTCGCTGACCTGCACCGCCAGCGCGGCCAGACGGTCGGCCAGTTGCTGACGATGAGCCAGCGCCTGGTTCACATAGCCGACAATGCGGGCGGAGTCGAAGTTGACGTTGGTAAGGGTGGCGAAGAACGCCTTGGGTACGAAGGCATCGATCTCGTTGTCGATGACGCCGTGCTCGCGAGCGGCCAGCGCCCAGGCGCTGAGGCCCTGCAGCGCATAGATCAGCACATCCTGCAGATCCGAGGTTTCAGCCGTCTTGCCGCACATGCCCTGTGCATAAGCGCAGCCATTGCCTGCCGGGGTACGAATTGTCTGTTCACATTGCACACAAAACATCATGCCTCTCCTAATTGGACATTTCAGTTGCTTGTTTTGTGGCGATTCTATGCCCCTCGCGAAAAACTTAATAGGCATTCAATTTACCAATTAAGTTTTCATTGATGCAGATCAAAAACAAAAAAGCCGCCCAGACAGGGCGGCAAGCGGGTGGATAACATCAAAGACAATTCAGGATTGCAGCAACAAGGGATAAGGGAACGGCTGGGCCGGCGCCACTCGTGGCATCCGGCCCTGCATGTCATCAGTCCAGGTAGGCCCGCAGCATCCAGACCAGCTTTTCCTGCTGCTGCACATAGTCGGAGAGGATGGAGGCGGTGCCCTCGTCACCGGCTTCGGCAGCCTGCGCCAGGATGCGGCGCTGGGCTACCAGCAACTCGCGGAAACTCTCCAGCAGGGATTCGACACAGGCGCGGCCGTCGTGCAACCCCTTCTGCTCCGGGATGGCAGAGACTTTGATGTAGTCGCTGAAACTGTGCAGGGGTACCCCATCCAGGGTGAGGATGCGCTCGGCCAGGGCATCGACTTTCAGCAGCAGATCGTTGTAGATCTCTTCGAATTTCAGGTGCAGCTCGAAGAACTGGTTGCCGCGGATGTTCCAGTGGAAACCACGGACGTTCATGTAGAGGATCTGGTAGCTGGCCAGCAAGTTGTTCAGCTCGGCGGCCAGGGCTTGTGATTGAACGGTATCAAGACCAATGGGGCTCTTCATCATTCACCTCCAGGTGGTAAACATTATTGGGAACTGAGTCAGCATATCCCCGCACAGACTCAAAGGACAATTGCTTATACCTTGCCCATTGATAGCGACTGGCTATCGTCAGCGGGGAAAATACCAGCTTTTATCGCTCAAGCCGCTCGATATAGAGGATCACCTCCCCCAGATGAATGCCGAACTTGCTGATCTCGGCGCGATTGATCAGGCGATCTTGATCCAGCAGATACATCCAGTCATCGAAGCTCACCCGCACCACCTCTCCGTCCGGCAGGGCCAGATCGAGTTGATAGCGCCAGTTCAGGGCAAAGCCTGCCGTCTTGCCCACCGCTTCCCCCACCACGTCCGAGGCTGTGCCGCGCCAGTGGCCATCAACCCCCTTGCTCAGAAACCAGGTGCGTGTCTGCTTTCGACCATCATCGAAATAGAACTGCTCGAACAGCTCCCCTTTGCCCTCTCGCCAGCGCCCCTGCATCTCGACCCGAAAGCGACTGGTCACTTCGCCGCTACGGTCCGTCACCAGGCCATGGGCCACCAGCTTGCCATTGAAGAAACGGGCGAGATCCCAGTTCGGGCCCTGCCCTCTGTAGTCATCTAGGCTGGTGCCACAACCAGCCAGCAGCAGCAGTGGCCACAGCAGCAACATGCGCCATGTGCGGTAGAGAGGCATGAGGGACTCCAGTGTCAGGGTTGGCCGCGCAGGCGGCGGGTAAGGGCGGGATCGCGACTGTTGTCGGCGAGCCAGATGGCCAGAAAGGCGGCAGAAAACTGCGGATCGGCGAGGGAACCCAGGGGCTTGTCCTGCCACCAGAAGTGACCTGCTCCCGCGCTGTCCACATAGAAGGTGAGTCTGTCCCCCGCCCCGACGTCGGGCCAGAGGGCGGCGAGCCGGCCGAGCCAGCGCTGGCGATCCGTCTCGCTGCCGAGCCCGAGCCGCTGCCATTCGGCGGCGGTGGCGCTCAGCAGATCTTCCCGTTCTATGGCCCTGGCATAGGTCAGGGTGAGCGCCTGCGGATAGCGACCGGGCTCGTAGCGGCCGCTCTCGCTGTAGAGGGTGGCGTCATAGAGCTTGAACCAGAGCCAGCTCATCTCCCCCTGCCCGACCGGGCGCAGCTGTTGCCAGGGAGCGGCAGAGGCCTGCACGGCAGTGGCCACAAGCAGCGTCAGCGCCGCCAGCAAGGTGCTAATTCCACCCCATGTGCCAATGGGCGGGATCTTCCAGTTCATGCCAGTCCATCTCCTGTTCCTGCAGGGTATTGATATCCTGCATCACCACGCTCGCCAGTTGACCTCGCGCATCCCGCTGGCACGCCACCACCAGGTAGAAGCGGTCGGCCAGCTCGTACTGGCTCTCCTTGGTCCATTTGGAAAACAACAAGGCGTCGGTCGAAAAGGTGTTCATCTCGGCTCACCCTCCAGCGTCACCGTTACCCACAGCAGTACGGGTAACCACCACATCCAGATCACCGCCAGCAGCGCCGTGCTGATCCAGATGCCCCAGGGTAAGTGTACGGCCCCCATGGCAGCCCCCGCCACATAGGAGCTCGCGCCCCCCACCATGCCAAAGAGCGCCTGCTGCCAGCGGGGCAAGGGCCGAAGCCAGCGCAGACCGTGGGAGAGGGTCAGGGCAAAACCGCACCAGAGCAGCAACAGCCAGAGGGGGAAGCCGGACGGAAACTGGAACAGACCGAGCAGCCAGAGCAGGATGTCGAGCAGACAACCTGCCAGTGCAACGGGAATGAGCCGCCAGTCTTGCCGGCGACGAGGAGAGAAGAGGAAATGAAGCAACAGCATCAGCAGCAGCGGGCCTGGTTGCTGCCATTTCACCGCCAGCAACCAGTAGAGGTTGAATCCCAGCAGATGGGCCCACTGCCACATGGTCAGTGACTGCTCACTGGCAGATCGCCGGACCAGCCGAGCGGGCCCGGCTTGGCCGCCTCCAGCTGCACCAGGCTGATGGCCCGCTCCCAGAAGCCCCCCTCGCAGTAGGCGAAATAGAAGTGCCACAACCGGATGAAGTCCTGGCTGTAGCCGAGCCTTGGCAACTCCGGGGCCAGCGCCAGGAAGCGTTCACACCAGTGGGCCAGGGTGCGGGCATAGTGGTGGCCGTGATCGTGCAGCCGCACCAACTGCATGTCGGTCTCCCGGGCGAGCAGCCCCGCCATCTGGGAGACGCTCGGCAGACAGCCGCCGGGGAAGATGTAGCGCTGGATGAAGTCGACACCGCGCAGATACTGGGCGTGGCGCTGATCGGCTATGGTGATGGCCTGAATGAGCAGGCGGCCGCCGGGTCTGAGCAGGCGCGACAGCTGGCGGAAGTAGTCCGGCAGGAAGGCGTGCCCCACCGCCTCTATCATCTCGATGGAGACCAGCTTGTCGAAGCTCCCCTCCAGCTTGCGGTAATCCTCCAGCAGCAGGGTGATGCGATCCCCCAGCCCCTCCCGGGCAATCCACTCTTTTGCGTAATCATGCTGGGCCTGGGAGATGGTGGTGGTGGTCACGCGGCAGCCGTAATGGCGGGCGGCATAGACAGCCAGGCCGCCCCAGCCGGTGCCTATCTCCAGCAGGTGATCCTCCGGCCCCAGCTCGAGCCGCTCGCAGATGGTGCGCAGCTTGGCCTGCTGCCCCTGCTCCAGGCTGGCCTCGGCGCTCGGGTAGATGGCGCTCGAATACTGCATGTGGCTGTCGAGGAAACCCTGATAGAGGGTATTGCCGAGATCATAGTGAGCGGCGATGTTGGATCGCGACCCGGTCAGGGTATTGCGATTGAGCCAGTGGCGCACCTTGTTGAAGGGGAAGCTGAGCCAGCCGAGGCGCCGCTCCAGGGTGTCGAGCAGCGTCAGGTTGCGGGCCAGCAGCCGCACCAGAGCAACAGGATCCGGGCTGGTCCAGAGTCCCTCCACCCAGGTCTCACCGGCGGCTATGCTGCCCCCCAGCAACAGGCGGCGATAGAAGGCAGGATCCTGCACTATCACCTCGGCATGGAGATCTGTGCCCGCCACCCCGAAGCTGTGGCGCTCGTTGCCGTCCCGCAGCAGCAGTTGCCCCTGTTCGAGGCGTCCCAGCAGACTGAGCAGCAGTTGCCTGGCCCCCTTGTCGATGAAAGAGGCTGAACTTGTTGATTGCACCAGTTCCATTAGCGAGTCTCCGGATGGCTGAAGATAGGTGTTCGTTTGATAAAAAGACGCAGGGCCTGCCAGTAGATACCGAGCAACACCTTGAGGGTCATCCAGGGCCAGCGGGCGAGCAGGGCCGCCAGCCCCTGGCGCGACAGCGGCTCGCGGCGCAGCGCCAGGGTGGCGTCGAACAGCTTGGCCTCGCCTGATCTGGGATGGCTCTCGATATGGATCAGCGTCTCCTGCGCCGGCGCCCTGATGCGCCAGTGGTAGCGCATGGCCAGCCCCATGAAGGGGGAGACGTGAAAATCCTTGTCATGGGGCGCCAGGGCCGCCAGATCCAGCAGATAGTAGTGGCGCTCGTTCCAGGGGGTGTTCGACACCTCCGCCAGCAGATAGCGCGCCTCCCCCTGCCGGTAGCAGAAGTAGAAGTTGACCGGGCTGAAGTAGAAGCCCAGGCAGCGCACGTTGCCGAGCAGCAGCACCCGACCGTCCGGCTCGGCACTGCCGCCAAGGGCGGTCACCTTGTCCCACACCGCCTGCTTGAGGGGCCCTTCGCTGCCACTCAGATAGTCGCTTCGGCGAAAGGAGAGCAGCCCCGCCCGCTCCACGCCAAACCAGCGCCCCTGGCTGAGCCCCGGCAGTTCGTCCAGATCCAGCCCCAGCATGAAGAGGCCGTAAGAGAAGGCGTGGCAGCGCGGCGCGAAGCGACGGTGGCGCACCGAGCCCTGCCAGATGGCGCTGATGGTGTCCATGGTGTCGCCGGCGGCCTTCACAGGCTGGCTCCGAAGCGACTGGCCATGTCCAGGGCGCTGCGCACCCCGTCCTCGTGAAAGCCGTTGTACCAGTAGGCACCGCAGAAATGGGTGTGCTGCCGGCCGCAGATCTCGGCCCGCCGCTGCTGGGCGGCGATGGAAGCCTGATTGAACACCGGATGATGATAGACGAAGCGGCGCAGCACCTTGCTCTCGTCCACCCGGCCCTGAGGGTTGAGGCTGACGCAGAAGGGTTGCGGCGAGCTTAGTCCCTGCAAGATGTTCATGTTGTAGCTCACCAGGGGGCGCGCTTCGTCGTCGTCCCCAAGCTGATAGTTCCAGCTGGCCCAGGCCTTTTGCCGCGCAGGCAGGCAGCTCACATCGGTGTGCAGCCAGACGTCGTTGGCCTGATAGGCCATGTCCCCGAGAATGGCCTGCTCCCCTTCGCTCGCATCCGTCAGCAGGGCCAGCGCCTGATCGCTGTGACAGGCGAGGATCACCTCGTCAAACTGCTCCTCCCCGTAGCCGCTCTGGACCAGTACCCCCTCGGCCGTGCGCCTTATCCCCTGCACCGGGCAGGCCAGCCGGATCCGCGGCAGCCAGCCTGCGGTGAGCGGGCCTATGTATTCCCGCGAGCCGCCCGGAATGACGTACCACTGGGGGCGGTTGGCCACATCGAGCAGGCCGTGGTTGGCAAAGAAACGCAGGAAAAAGCCCAGCGGAAAGGCGCGCATGTCCGCCAGGGTGGAGGACCAGATGGCCGCCCCCATGGGCAGTATGTAGTGACGGGCGAAGTAGTCGCTGAACTCCCCCAGTTGCAGGAAATCCCCCAGGGTAGGTTCGCTGCCACCGCCGTGGCGCCCAAGCTCCGCCAGCCAGGCGCGAGCCTCCCGGTTGAAGCGCAGTATCTCCGCGACGAAGCGGTAGAAACGCGGGCTCAGCAGGTTGCTGCGCTGGGCAAACAGGGTATCCAGATTGTGGCCGTTGTACTCCAGCCCCTCCGGGCTCTTGACCGAGAAGCTCATCTCGGTGGGCTGGCGCGCCACCCCGATCCGCTCCAGCAGTTTCAGGAAATTCGGGTAGGTGCGATCGTTGAAGACGATAAAGCCGGTGTCGATGGCATAGCTGCGACCGGCCAGGCTGACATCCACTGTGGCGGTATGTCCGCCGAGCAGGGGGGCCGCCTCGAACAAGGTGATGTCGTGCAGCTTGTGGAGCAGAAAACCGGCGCTGAGACCCGAGATCCCGGAACCTATGATGGCGATCTTTTTCTTCATGAAGGGGATCCTTTCGAGATGAGAGTGCGCCCCAGCCGCAGCCAGAGCCCGGTCGGCAGTGCCCCCAGCAGGCGCAGCAGCCAGATGAAGCGACGGGGGAAGTGGATCTGGTGACGACCGGCGGCCAGCCCGCTCATGATGGCGCGGGAAGCCTCCTCCACCGTCACCAGACAGGGCATGGGAAAATCATTCTTCGCGGTGAGCGGCGTCTGCACGAAGCCGGGGCGGATCAGGGTCACCCCTATGCCCAGAGCCGCGAGATCCAGACGCAGGGTGGCGGCCAGATAGTCGAGGGCGGCCTTGGAGGCGCCATAGGCCTCGGCCCTTGGCAGGGGTAGCCAGCTGACAGAGGAACTGACGATGGCGAGCCGTGATCCTGCCGTCAGCCGCGGCAGGAAGGCGGCCAGGGTGTGACCGGTGGCGACGAGGTTGGTCTCTATCACCCGGGCAAAGAGGGCGCCGTCGAACCCCTCTGCCAAATCCATGTATTCGCAGTTGCCGGCGTTAAGGATCAGCAGATCCAGCGTGGGCAGGCCGGCGGCAACCTCGGCCATGGCGGCGCTGTCCCGTGCATCGAACTGCAGGGGGGTTATCCCCTCATGAGCCAATGCCTGCAACCGCTCGCCGTCGCGGCCACAGCCCCACACCTGCCAGCCAGCGCGCAGATAATCGAGTGCCAGCTGGCGACCTATGCCGGAGGTGGCGCCGGTGATCAGCACACGTCCGCTCATGTCCCCAGCCTCCCCTTGATGGTGCGCACCACGGGCCCGAGCAGCGGCAACTGCTCGTAGAGCATGGCGCCGAGATCGAAGTAGTCCCGATGCAGGCAGACCTTGCCCCAGGCATCGAACTGCAGCCGGGTAGCCCCCTCCACCCGCACGGGTCGCCCGCCGGCGATCCTGGGATGGGCGAAGATCATGACCCAGCTGAGCCAGGCCTCATTGCCCTGCTGCTGCCGGCTGGTGATCTCGAAACGGCACTCCTTGAGCCGCCCGTAGAGGGAGGAGAAATAGCGGGTGAGCGCGGCCAGCCCCTCGATGCGGTGGGCCGGATCGATGAACACCACCTGATCGGCATAGATCTCCGGCAGGCGGTGCAACTGATGCTTGTCCAGTTGCAGATAGAGGACGATGAAATGGGCCAGCGCGTCGTTCATGTTATTTCTTCTCCAGGTCACGGAACATCTCGATGGCCCTCACCCGTGCAACGGCATGATCCACCATGGGCGCCGGGTAACACTGCCGCCCCTTGAGCCGCAACCAGTCGTGGGGCTGGTGCACATAGGTGGCAGGCAGATCGGCAAGCTCAGATACCCAGGTACGGATAAAGTCCCCTTGTGGATCAAATCGTTGCCCCTGAGTCGTCGGGTTGAACACCCGAAAATAGGGGGCCGCATCGGCGCCTGTGCCCGCCGCCCACTGCCAGCCGCCATTGTTGGCCGCCAGATCCCCGTCAATCAGCCGGCTCATGAAGTAATCCTCCCCGAGCCGCCAGTGAATGTGCAGATCCTTGGTGAGGAAGCTCGCCACTATCATCCTCAGCCGGTTGTGCATCCAGCCGGTGGCGTTGAGGCAGCGCATGGCGGCGTCGACTATGGGGTAACCGGTACGCCCCTCGCACCAGGCGGCGAAGGCATCCGGATCCCAGCTCCAGGGCAGGGCCGCCGTCTCGGGCTTGAAGGGCCGGTTCATGGAGAGGCTTGGCACCAGCACCAGCAGGTGGCGATAGAACTCGCGCCAGATGAGCTCGTTGAGCCAGACGAAACCGGGCTGCGCCTTGGACTGGGGCCGGCCGCCGAGCCGCTGCTGCAAGGCTGCCACGCACTGACGGGGGCTTATGATGCCCGCCGCCAGATAGGGAGAGAGAACGGAAGTGCCCGCCATAGCCGGAAAATCCCGGGTCTCGCCGTAGTCCAGCACCCCCTGATCCAGGAAGGCATGCAGTCGCCGCAGGGCCTCGGCCTCCCCCACGGGCCAGCGGGGATCCGGGGTCGTCTCCCCAAGCGCCTCATCGACAAAGGCCCTCTCGGCGAGCGGCTGCCAAGGCAGGGAGTCGCCCCGCGGCGCCGGGGCTCTGTGGATGACGAAACCATCCTCATCCAGCGCCTTGAGCCAGGCGCGACTGAAGGGGGTGAAGACCTTGAACATCTCCCTCGAACCGGTCAGCACCCGCCCCGGCGGCAGCACGCAGCAGCCGTTGAGCCAGTGGCAACTCACCTCCTGCTCTGCCAGCACTGCGGTGACGGCGCCATCCCGGCGCTGTTCGTCAAGCTCGATGGCCTGATTGGCGTAGAGCCGGGTGACGCCGAGCTCGCGGCAGAGGCTCGCAAGCGCCGCCGGTGTCTCGGCAAAGGTCTCGACCCGCAGCAGATGAAGCTCTATGCCGAGGGCCGCCAGCTCAAGGCCCAGCGCATCGACCTGGGCCAGGAGGAAGCGCTGACGCATGGGGGCCATCTTGTGCTGGCGCCACTGGGTCGGCGAGATGACGAAGAGGGCAGCTACCGGCTCCTCATCGGCGCCTGCATTCCCGCAGCAAGAGCGCAGCGCCGGGTTGTCGGCCAGGCGCAAGTCATTGCGAAACCAGACCAGTCTCATGATTTCTTGCTCCCGCGCCCGCCCAAGCCGCGCGCGGCAGGCTTGTCTGCCATCACCTCGGCCAGGGTCGCCCGCCAGCCGTGGGCGGCCAGCCACTCAGCGTCATAGAGTCGCCCCAGCTCGCCAAAGAGACGGGTACCGGCAGGCCAGTCGGCGGCCAGCGCCGGCTTGCCAAGCCCGGCCCCCAGCAGCACCCGCCAGGGGGTGGCGGCCCGCCCCTCCAGCAGGGCGACGTGGCGCGGCTCCACCGCCCCCAGCAGTTGCACCTCATAGCCCTGACCTATCAGCTCGTAGGCCGCCCAGACCAGATCGAGCGGGCCCACCTGGCCCCAGCTTGCCAGGGTGACCGGCAAGCCCTTCTCCTGCTCGATGAGGTGGCGGGCGAAGCGGGTGTGCAGCCAGCCCAGCCACACCTGTTGCAGCAGTTCGCCGTCCGGTCGCTCGCGCCACAGGCCCAGCAGCCGCTCCACCAGCGGTTGCAGCACCCGGCTGCGCACCAGCTCGAAGGGATAGCTCGCCAGCAGGTCGTTAAGCTCGGCCTCCGCCTTGCGCTGGTTGAAGGCGAGCAACGCCTGGCTGAACTGCTCCAGGGTCTGCTGCCAGTGATCGCTCACCGGCTGGGCGTGGGGTTCACTCAGCAACCCCTTGACCTGGCCTATGCTCACCCCCCGCTCCAGCCAGCTCAGGATCTCGCCTATCTGGCGGATATCCTGCTCGCTGTAGAGGCGGTGCCCCTTGTCGGTGCGGGCGGGCTGCACCAGACCGTAGCGGCGCTGCCAGGCACGCAGGGTGACGGCATTGACCCCGGTGAGGCGGGAGACCTCGCGGATGGGGTAGATCCCCTCATCCGGTTTGGCGGCATCATCTTGTGGTAAATCTGACATGGTTACTTCCGTTCAACAGGGTATGAGCGCCCCGGCCAAAGGGGCCGGGGTCGCAAAACAGGGATCAGAGCCCGTAGCGCAGCTTGAGCGTATCGGGATGAGGATTGAGATAGACCTGCTCCGCGAGATAGGTATTGGGGTATTCCCGCAGGTAGTGGCGGATCAGGGTGAGCGGCACCAGCAGCGGGAAGATGCCGGTGCGGTACTTGTCTATGGTGTCGGCAAGCTCCTGCTTCTGGGCCGGGGTCAGCACCCGCTTGAAATAGCCCTGCAGGTGCATCAGCACATTGGTGTGGCTGCGGCGGTTTGCCCGCAGGGTCAGCGCCGCCATCAAGCCCTTGATGTAGCTGTCGGCCACCTCCTGCAGGTTGGCCTTGCCGAGGTTGCCGAGCAGCTTGCCGAGGGTGCGGTAGTGGGTGGTGGCGTGGGAGAGCACCAGATACTTGTAGCGCGAATGAAAGCGAATGAGGGCGGCGGCGGTGATCCCGCTGGCGCAGAGCTGCTGCCAGTCGTGATAGGCAAAGACCCGCAGCACGAAGTTCTCCCGCAGTATGGGGTCGCACAGGCGGCCATCCTCCTCCACCGGCAACAGGGGGTTGGCCTCCATCAAGGCCTTGGCAAAGAGGCCAATTCCCTCCTTGGCGCTCCCCTCGTTGTTGGCGCCATAGATGCGCACCCGCTCCATGCCGCAGCTAGGTGACTTGGCGCAGAGGATGTAGCCGGAGAGGAAGTCGAGCTGACGGGCTTTTTGCTCACTGAAGGCAATCAGCTTGTCGGTGACGTCGAAGCTGCCGTTGCTCGCCTCGGCCCGCACCTCCCCATGGCGCTTGACCAGGCGGATGGCGGCGCGGGGGGCGCCGAGGCCGATGGCCATCTCGGGGCAGACGGGGTGATACTCGAAGTGAGCGCCAAGATCCCGTTCGCAGAAACTGGAGCGCTTGTGGCCCCCGTCGAACCGCACTTCCTGCCCCAGCAGACAGGCACTGATACCGACCTTGATCTTGTACATGATGACGCCCCTTGTATAAGCATTGAACCAGTTATAGCAGTTATACAAAGAAATGAAAGTTGTATAACTATTACGGACCGATACGACACAAGGGGGAAAACAGGATCACCGGAAAATAAAAAAGCCCATGACCGGGGTCATGGGCAAGATGGAGGTCACGACAGACAGGGAAATCAGAAGCTGTATTTCACACCCAGGCTGGTGATGGATCCTTTCTGCAGATCCCAGTTGCGATAGGTGTAATCGGCGGTGAGGGCCAGGTTCTGGCTCACCTTGTAGGCGGCACCCGCCTTGAAGTCGTGCATGTCGTCGGTCATGTTGGCGTAGCGATAGCCGGTGGAAAGCTCGACGGCGCCGATGTCGTAGCGCAGACCCACTTCACCGTAGAGGCTGCCGCTGCTCTTGCGGGTGATGTTGTCCCAGCCGCTGTCGTTCACGTTGGAGGCGAGCTCGCGCTCCATGCTGTAGCCCATCAGACCCGCTTCACCGTACAGGTTCAGGCCTGTGCTGAGGGGAGTGAACACCCCCATACCCAGATTGGAGATGGCCATGCTGTCATTGCCGCTGTTGCGGGAGCTGTATTCGGAACCGAAACGGCCGTAGAAGTTGGAGCCGAAGCTCTTGGAGAGATCCAGGCTCAGACCACCGAAATCGCGGTTGTTGCTGTCCTTGCCGCCAACGTAGTCGGACTTGGTGTGTGCCCAGGTGGCAGCACCCTTGGCGTAGCTGAACGCATCTTGCGCCAGAACAGAGGTGGAAGAGAGGCCGGCCAGAACCAGAACAGACAGTGCGAGCTTTTGCATTTTGTTGACTCCGATTGTTGAGTTAGGCGGAACCTAACTGGAATGGAGTCATTGTGACGGGCAAGGGGGGAGGTGCCGAGCGGCAAGCTGTTGCCAAACCATGTCAGATGTAAGCAGATATTGCTGGCGGTTACCGGAGCAACACTCCATGGGGGACGGACCTGCCCGTCCCCGCCGCGATTCTAGCGGAATTCCACTTCGTCGATCTGCACCCGCACCAGCGGCTTGCCGGTCAGATTGGCCGGACGGGCCAGCTCGATGGCTCGCGACGGACGCTGCTCGCCCTTGCGCAGATAGGATTCCGGCAGACGGTTCTCCCCGACCCAGAAGCGCACCGGCTGGGTCGAGAGCTGCACGCCCTCGGCGCTGAACAGGGTCAGGCTGCCGTTGACCCGCACCACGTTGCGGCTGCCGGTGTTGCTCACCATGAATTGCAGGCGCAATGGATCCTCGCCCTCCACCTGGTTCAGGGTCACAGTGATGCCGTCCCGGGTCGCCTGGGCGAGCAGATCGGGATTGGCCAGGGCCTGCTCGGTCAGCACCGGCGCCGCCACGCTCGCCGTCACCGTCTTGCCGGGGCTCGCCTCGGCGGGCTTGACCAGCAGGTATTCCCAGGTGAAATCATCGTTGAGCTGCACCTGACGGCCATCGGCCAGGGTGACCTGGGTCAGGGGCGCGGCCTGGGCCAGCATGGGGGAGAGGCAGAGGGCAAGCAGCAGTCTGGACAAGGGTTTCATGGGCAGATGACTCGATAGGGATGCAGAGGGAGCAGTATAAAGAGTCGGGCTGCCCTTGCCTATGACCCGACTCACGTTACGGGCCGGGCCCGGGATCAGATGACCAGCAGCTGGGGATCTTCCCCCGATACCATGTCCAGGGTCACCAGATCGAACTGGGCGCTCTGCAGCGCCTTCTGGATGCTCGGCTGCATGTCGAACACCAGGGCCCGCATGCGCTGGGGCACCCTGACCCTGGCCAGGGTGGTGACCCTGTCCGCCAGGGTATGGAAGAAGACCTGGGCTCCATCCAGTCCCATGTCGAACAGCATCTGCTCGGCCATGTCGACCATGCGCAGGTGACGCCGGTCCAGGGATTCGATATCGGAGAAGCGTTGGCTCAGGCAAGCCTCTCCCCCCGCTCCCCACAGGGCCAGCTGGCGCTTGTGGAAGCCATAGCGAAAGTCCCGGTTGGTCATGCCCTGCTCGGCAAAGATCCAGAGGGTATTGGCTGGCACGCTGTCAAAACGCCGCAGATACTCCCGCATCTCCTCCGCCGAGGCCGACATCAGGATAGGGGGGCCGTCATCGTGTTCGAGCTGCTGACAGAGGTAGCGCACCGGATCCGTCACCTCGGCGAGGTGGCCGAGGTGCACGCTGAAGATCATCTCGTCGGTCTTGATCACCTGATGGTCGATGCCGTAGTGCTTGCAATAGCGCTTGGCCCGGGCCACCGCCTTGCGGCTGAGGGTCGGGTTGTCCAGGGTGATGGCCCGAAAGCGGACCCCGCTGGCCCGGCACAGATCCATGCTGTAGCAGGACTCCAGTCGGCCGGAGAAGGAGACAAGCAGTTCGCCGTAACCGGCCAGGGTATTGATGAGCCTCTGTTCCCTGGCCTGAAATAGCTGATCGTATCCCCGATTCAGCGCGACTACATTGGCATCCATAACAACGGCTCCGGATGATGAATAGGATGTTATTTTGCGATGACAAAGCTGAATAGACACTTAAATAATGGGGACAAAGTTGTTCTTTATTCGCCCAGCACCCCTTTTATCCGGGCCCGGCGAAGGGCCCCATCCCCCTCAGGCGGGCAACAATCCTTGCTCGACCAGCTGCCGACGGCATGCGGGGACGTCGGTGAACACCATGCCCTGCAGGCCGAGCGCCCGGGCCGCCGCCACATTGGCCGGGCTGTCGTCGATGAAGAAGCACTCCCCAGCCTTGAGGTCGAACGACACCAGCAGATAGCGGTAGATGTCGGGCTCGGGCTTGAGCATCCGCACCCGGGCCGACACCACCTTGCCGCTGAAGAAGCGCCAGAACTCCTGCTGCTCCAGCCAGTCGATGCTGGCATGGCCCATGTTGGAGAGGGCGTAGAGCCGGTGACCGGCACTGTGCAGCGCCTCGATAAGCGCCACCATGGCGGGATCCGGCAATAAAGAAGCGGGCACCGCCTGCAAGATGGCGAGGTTCTGTGCCGCCGGCAAGCCGGTGCGCTCCTCTGCCTGGCGCGCCATGGCGTGCAGGGAGAGGGTGCCCCTGTCCACCTCCAGCCAGTCGGGGTGGTTGAACAGCAGCTCCGCCAGGGCCTCGGCGCCATCCGGCCCTCGCACCGAGCGCACTATGCCAACCGGGTCCCAGCTCACCACCACCCGCCCCAGATCGAAGATAATCGCCATCCTCTCGTCTCCCCTCTCATTGACCAGAAACAACGGGACCGGTGTGGCACTCATTTAGCCATGGATCCCGACCACCTACCCTGCCCCGTTCAACGCCCCCGGGCAAGTTTTACTTGCATCGGCGTGCCAAATCCCTTAATGGTTATGACGTTACATTCAGGACAACATCATGCACACAACATTCTTCTTTGCTTTCTCGTTTATCCGGCCCTCATAAGGGAAGGCCCTGTCGTCGCATCAACAGAAAGCAAAGACGAATCGAGCCTCCCCCAGCGGAGGCTTTTTTTTGCAGCAACCACCACAGAAGATTTGGATAGGGAACCACAATGGCTACGCTCGACGAGATCAGACAAGACATCACCCAGTTGGATCAGGAGCTGCTCGCCCTGCTGGCCAAGCGCAAGACCCTCAGCATCGAGGTTGCCCGCGCCAAGCAGGCCAATCCCCGTCCCATCCGCGACACCCAGCGGGAACAGGACCTGCTGGTTGCCCTGATCCAGAAGGGGCGTGCCCTCGGGCTGGATGCCCAGTACATCACCCGCATCTACCACACCATCATCGAAGACTCGGTGCTCTCCCAGCAGGCCTATCTGCAGAGCCTGCTCAACCCCCAGCAGCAGGAGCCCATGACCAGCGTCGCCTACCTGGGCCCGCGCGGCTCTTACTCCAGCCTGGCCGCCCGCAAGTACCTGGCGCGCTACAAGGATCAGGTGATAGAGGTGAACTGCCAGAACTTCCGCGAGGTGCTGGACACAGTGGAGTCGGGGCGCGCCGCCTTCGGGGTGCTGCCCATAGAGAACACCAGCTCGGGCTCCATCAACGAGGTGTACGACGTGATGCAGCACACCACCCTCTCCATCGTCGGTGAGCTGACCTACCCCATAGAGCACTGCATCCTCACCGCAGTGCCGACCGAGCTTGGCCGCATCAAGACCTTCTACGCCCACCCCCAGGTGTTCCAGCAGTGCTCCCACTATCTGAGCAAGCTGGAAGGGGCGCGCCACGAGATCTGCGACTCCTCCTCCAGCGCCATGATGAAGGTCAAGGAGCTGGGGAGCCCGGATGCGGCCGCCATCGGCAGCGCCGCCGGCGGCGAACTCTACGGGCTGGACGTGCTGGCCGAGCAGCTCGCCAACCAGAAAGAGAACTACAGCCGCTTCATCGTGGTGGCGCGCAAGCCCATAGACGTGGCACCGCAGATCCCGGCCAAGACCACCCTCATCATGTCCACCTCCCAGAAGCCGGGTTCCCTGGTGGAGGCGCTGCTGGTGCTGCGCAGCCACGAGATCAACATGACCAAGCTGGAATCCCGTCCGGTGCAGGGCAACCCCTGGGAAGAGATGTTCTATCTGGATGTCTCCGCCAACCTGCAGACCCCGGCCATGCAGGCCGCCCTGCTGGAGCTGACCAAGATCACCCGCTACGTCAAGGTGCTGGGCTGCTACCCGAGCGAAGACGTCAAGCCGACCGCAGTGCCGCCGGTACTGATGGGCAACTAAGCCACCCCGAACGGCAAGAGGCGAGCATCAGGCTCGCCTCTCTCTTTTCTGCCTCCCAACTCCTGCAGGAGGCGCCACAGCCACATTTACCGCCATCGGCCACCCCAGTCCCCCCGACTAATCGTTTGATAAAACTGAACGATATACTTCCATCATTCACTCTAATTATACGACTCAGGCCGCCAACCGGGCCCCAGACTCAAGCTGACGGGGAGCCACCCCTGGTCCTGCCCCCAACCGACCCGGCCCCCGGACAACAAAAAGGCGAGCCCATGGCTCGCCTTTGTCTGTGCTGTGATGACCGCCGGGCTCATGCCGGCGTCCGCTCGGACCCGCCCTAGAACTGACCTGCCATCAGCTGATTCAGGTGATAGAGGTTGCGGGTATCGAGCTCCAGCTCGGTGGCATAGGTGTTGCCACGGGGATAGGTCGCCACCACACGGGCACCGCGCACCATACCGGCCACAGACACATCCAGGGAGTTGGAGGTCTGGGTCAGGTCCTTGTAGCTGCTCTGGCCGCGCACCTGCTGGCCGTTGAGCTGCTCCGCCAGCTCCCGGTAGGCATCCATCTTGGACGCCCGGATCGCCTGCAGCATCTTCTCCGACTGGGAGGGGCCGGGCTGGATGTCTATCACCGCGTAGCCCACCGCCTTGAGCACAGGGAAGTCATCTGGCTTCTCGGCCACGTCATAGTTCACCACCCGGTTGCCGCTGCACGCCGTCAGCAAGAGGGCCATCATCAGGCCAAACAGGATTCTCATGGCTGTCTACTCCTCAGGGGGTCAGGTTGACCAGATGGCCGGACGCGCTCTGGCCGCCCCGCATCAGGTAACCCCGGTTGACCGATGCCCGGCCAAAGGAGTTGCTGGCGCCGGACAGATATTGTTGCGGGATCAGGCTCTGGGCCGTGGTCTCCACCATCTTGGTACGCAGATCGATGATCCGGGCATTGACCAGGATCCCCTGCTGATTGCGGCTGAAGGTGCCGGTCAGGATCCGGGAGATGGGCAGGCGGGCGGAGAGATCCCGGTAGTTGCGGCTCATCACGAAGTCGCCACTGGGGGTCACTTGAATGCTGCCCGTGGTCTTGAAGTCCACCACCACTTCCCCGCGCCTGTTCAGCTCGTAGATGAAGCTCTCCTCTATCTGCAGACCCATCCAGTTGGTGTCTTTCAGGGTGTCGAGATCGACGAAGGAGGCGACGGCGATGGGCTCGCTCAGGGTAGTGAGAGACTTGCGCTCCATCAGCTGATCCGTCATGCGGGCCACCAGCCAGTTGAGCTCCATCCCTTTGGCCGCCTGCCGGGGATCCCCTTGATCCCGGTTGATGGGGTCGGCCGAGCCGCAGCCGGCCAGCGCCAGCGCAACCGCCAGCGCCGTGATAATTCTGTTCATGGATACCTGTTCCTGTATCTACACCTGACTTGTTATCGGTCGCAGCGGCCAACACTTGAGACGGGAATGCGCCAAGGATCACCCGATGATCCGCCAGAGGGCCTTGGGCGGCGCCAATAAAGAGGCTGGGACCGGGAAATGCGGCGAGCCACGCACTCTTTCGCCGGAACAAGGCATGGATCTTGCTTTTATTTGCGCACCCGGTGCAAACCAGGCCAGTGTCCATGAAGCCGCTCACCCGTCCCCTGGGGCGCAAGAGGGGTTCATCTATTCAAGGTGTACGTTATGAAAGTTGTGCTGCTGTCAACCCTGTTGCTGGCCAGTCTGTCGGCCCGCGCCGAGCTCATAGAGGCCCAGGGCAGTGCCGCCATTCTGGGAGGCGACGAGGTCTATGCCCGCGAGCAGGCGACCCGGGATGCGCTGCGTCAGGCCCTGCTGGCCAGCGGCGCGTCCGTCTCCAGCATCCAGCGCCTGGAGAACGGCAGCCTGCGCTCGGAGCAGATCCAGATCCGCTCCGGCGGCGACATTCGCCAGTACCGCCTCAAGCGCGAGGAGGTGCGCAACGGCCGTATGTACATCACCCTGGTGGCCGACATCCAGGCCGAGCGCCAGATCTGCCAGACCCAGCACTACGCCAAGGATTTGACGCTGGTGCGCCTGCGCATGCGCTACCCGGATCAGGCGAGCACGGGCGCCCTCGACGACATGCCGGCGGATCTCTCCCGCCGCCTGTTCGAGACCCTGGCGGCGGCGCCCCAGGGGGTGGTCGCCCGCCAGTGGCTGGACGAGAACCTGCGCATAGACCCGCTCCACCTGCAGCAGGGAGATCGCAGCGCCCTCGAGGAGATCAAGGCCCTGAGCCTGCGCACCGACAGCCAGTATCTGGTGCTCGGCAGCATCGACGATCTCTCCCTCGAGCCCCAGGGCAACCAGCTGACCAGCTGGTATAAGGACCCGATCCGCAACTTCCGCATGCAGCTCTACCTGTTCGACGGCATCAACGGCAGCCTGCTCGGGCGCAAGGAGTATCAGGGCCGCGCCAACTGGACCTTCTCCAAGCGGGAGCTGGTGGGCAGCAACAGCGGCCAGTTCTGGCAGTCCAGCTACGGCCAGGAGGTGAGCTACCAGCTGAAGGAGGCGGCCCAGGACATCATCGCCGAGCTCGCCTGCGCCCCCGTCACCGCCCGCATCGTCGCCCAGCACGAACGGGGCCCCCACATCAGCCTGGGCCGTCGCAACGGGGTCAAGCTCGGGGATCAGTTCCGGGTCCAGCACAGCGCCGACTTCATCGATCCCTACGGCAAGTCCAGGGTGATGCGCAACCCCGCCGACGGCCTGTTCGAGGTGGTGCAGGTGTTCGAGGATGGCGCCATCATCAGCAGTCAGAACAAATATTCGCCGTTTAATGTCCAAATCGGCGATCTGGCCGTATTGGAATAGGAATCAAGGGTTTAAAAGCACAATGCTTCTTGTATAATGCCCGCCACAAGGTTCCCGTAGCTCAGCAGGATAGAGCGGTCCCCTCCTAAGGGATGTTTATTGCTTAAAAATCTATCTAAATAGGCTGTTATAAGATTTTTTAAATATTAGGAATTATAAATATTTCCTTTAAAAACATAGCTTTATAGTTCAAAAAGCATTCATAAACAACCAGGCCGCTTGTTTTGTGAGCGGTGCAATCGATGCCTATTTTGCGCTATTTAAGAGCTATTCACGCCATTCAACTCTACTTTTGCGCTATTTTGCCGCTATAATGTCTCAATAGAACATTTTTCGGTGGTACCTAATGGCTCCCAAAAATCCGGCTACATCCATACGCAAAGAAGAGTTCGATCTTAAGACGCTGCTCCAGGGTCACCCTGCGGCCATAATTAAAGGGAAATTCTCATTCACCTTTAAAGACCAGTACATAGATAGTCTTCCATTTATTAATGATAAAAATAAATGCGTTGAATTAACGCACTATAGTTCTGACGATGAGAAATATAATGAAAAGAACAAACCAAGATTAAAACTAAGAATCGGAAACAGTGTTAAGACATTCTATATTGTTTACGATAAAAATCGGAGGCAGAAAATTGGCAATTGGATGACTCGCACTAAAAGTGGACATTATCCAAAAGGTTTTTTTAGCGTTACACAGGCTAAGGAAGAGTTTAAGAGATTAGTTAGTGATGCTGAAAAGATTAATCCAGAAAAGTGGAAATATCAGTCTTTTACATTGAGAACTTATCTTTTAGAGCATTATAAAAACGACCGTGAAAACAAATCAAACAAGAGGAATTCATTAATCCCTGTTACCGACAAAACAATAAGGGAAATCTCATCTGCCTTTGAACCATGGTTAGACCTCAAGCTATCTGAATTTAATGAAGATCACCCAGTAATATTCAAAAAGTATTGGCAGAACAAAGAAACGCCAATAACATCAGAAACAATGAGGAAATACTATTCCTTATTAAACAGCTTGTTTAATATGTGCGTTACGTGCGCCTATTTACCAAAGAATAAAATTGATAGGCATATTTTTCTGTTCCCAAGAAACCCTAAGAGGCCTGTCACAACATATACTGACCCCACAAATGAAGTCGTGGAATTTATTTTTGATGAAGACACTCCAGGTGGTGGGGATTCCAAGATCATAGTTGCAACCATGTTCCTATGCGGGGCAAGAAACTCTGAAATATATAGAAACACAAGCAACAATTTTAATATTAATGATAGATCCATACGTATTCCTGAGCACATTAGTAAAAACAAGGCTGCACGCATTGTTGCTATTGAGTCAGACTCATACTGGAATTACGTAGCGAAATACAAAACTCTAAAAAGCTTGAGTGATCGAGAGGGTGAGTTGATGTTTCCTTGTTGCCGCGAAGCAAAGGCCCCCCATGTAACTTCGAGCCTTTATCAGAAAACTTGGCAGGCAGTTAAAAAAGAGTTTAATTTTCCTAAGATAGGCCGATTATATGATGCCAGACATACTTTTGCCAAAAAAGCACTAGAAAGCGGAGTGCCTATTCAAGATTTATCCAAGATCACTGGACACAGCCTCCAAACGCTGATGGATTACTATATTGACAACAACATCAGCAAAGCTACAAGAGAAAAGTTAAGGGATGCAACAAATTCTAATGCAGCTATAAAGGTGCAACAGGAAACAAATTTCCCTCCATCTGTTAATAGCCTATATGAAAGCTATATTAGGAGATGTATAAAGAAGAATATAAAAGATGAACTCTCTACGTTCGTACAAGAAATGAAAGATTTGGGTGACCAAAACCAACTAAATGCAGAGCAAATTTTTTGGCTTAAAGAAATGCTGTAGCGTGAATATAAAGCTATTATTTTCTTGAAATGGATTTGCTGAATGAGGCCATATTTCAGGTATAGGCCATGAACATGATTCAGTTCGCTCATTCGCTAATGGAGGGGGCGGGTGCCCTCCATATCAGCAACATCAACAATTATAACCAGTGAGGTAACTGTCAGAAAATCTGAACATGGAGTACGATGATGAGAACAAATCATTGTCAATACGGGAACAGTAAAATATGTCACTTTCAGTTTATCAACCCAGTACGCAGGCTAGTTCAGCACCCACCCTTATGACGACTCTCAACATCCCTCAAGATCCACTGAGTGCACATCTCTGGATCATAGCTGGCGTAGCGCCAAGCATCATTCATCGACTAGCTGAATTGATGAACACAGACTCAGGTTTGATATGCCGCTTAGCAGGCATTAGCCTGAGCACTGTTGCTCGCAAGCTGAGGATTGAGGCTCCCCTATCAATCTCGCAGGGTGCCAGGGTATACGGCGTTGTACAGGCACTCGATGCGGCACTATCCCTCAACAAGAACGATACTGCCAAGGCGTTGTCATGGATAAACAGACCAGCCTGGGGCCTCGGTGGCGTGGCTCCAGCCACATTGCTGAATACACCGATGGGGGTTCAGGCTGTTGTGAATTTGGTGGGACGGATTAGGCATGGGGTTTGCGTATAAGCAATAAGTCGGGGGGGGGGGCGGTGAGAATAAAACCATCCAGATTGGCCAAATTTCCACCAAACAGAATTATTTTCAAACTTTTTCACATCCCCCCACTTGAAAAATTCGGAAAACTGTCCATTTACTAATTATGAGAGCTATAAATTAATTTTTTCCATTTCAACATTCCGCTGCTGCGCAGCGAAGAGAAACCAGTTTTACTACCCCCCCATAAGCTATCTTTTTAAATAAATGAAATTTAAAGAGCACTGATAAATTAAAGTTCCTTAACTTAGCTTAAGATATCAATGCTCCATCACTCAGTAATAAATTAGATTCATATAAACAGAAAACAGAAAACAGAAAACAGAAAACAGAAAACAGAAAACAGAAAACAGAAAACAGAAAACAGAAAACAGAAAACAGAAAACAGAAAACAGAAATGTAACCTCAGTTAAGATGTGGTTATATTCGCCCTGTAGGGCGGAAAATTTAAAAGGTGTTTTTGCTAGGGAAGGTGCGAATAATCGGGGAAATTCTTCTCGGCTGACTCAGTCATTTCATTTCTTCATGTTTGAGCCGATTTTTTCTCCCGTAAATGCCTTGAATCAGCCTATTTAGAC
>NZ_JBFODK010000027.1:53152-107559 GCF_040908275.1 Aeromonas sp. R4-3 | reverse complement strand
CGTATCGAGGGTTCGAATCCCTCCCTCACCGCCAAATAAAGTAAAAGGGCCTGTCGCAAGACAGGCCCTTTTACTTTATCCGGTGATGGGCGGCTTGGTTCGGACCCTGGTTCGACAAAAGGGCAGGATAGCCCGCTTGGACAGCCGAAGGCTGCCCGCAGGGCGAGCGCCAGGGATGGTGCGAGTCAATCCCGACCCACCGCCAAATTGAAAAACCGACCTCAGGGTCGGTTTTTTGCATCTGGGGGCACCGCAAACCTGATGCCCATAGAGGGAGGGTGAGAACCCTCGCCGGGTTCGAGCAGAGCAGCTTGCTGCGATGAACGGCCAACGGCCGCCCCGAAGGGGTAAGCCACGCAGTGGCGAATCATCCCTCCCTCACCGCCAAATTGAAAGCCCGACCTTATGGTCGGGCTTTTTGCATCTGGGGTTATCATATCCCCTGATGCCCAGCGAGGGGCGGCTAGGTTCGGGCCCTGGCTCGACAAGGGGGCAGGATAGCCCGCTTGGAAAGTCGCAGGCTATCCGCAGAGTGACCGCCAGGGATGGCGCGAGTCAATCCCGACCCACCGCCATATTCAAAGCCCGACCTTATGGTCGGGCTTAATTGTTATTGGGACCGTCATCTCCTCGGCTTCAGCGCAGGGTGGCTGTGTCTCCTTGCCGGAGACGGTATTCCGTCCGTCTCAGGCCGACTTTTCCTTCCCTATCTGCATCAGAAGATCACCCCCACCAGCCTGTCGAGCAGTGTCTCGAAGGAGAAGAGGGTGAGGAGCAGGGGCAGGAAGGGCACCACAGTCGCGAGCACCAGTTGCAGGAACATGTCCCGACTGAATGGCATGGGCCTGACCTCCTTGATGACGGCATAGGCAGTACCCAGATCGGCGAGGGACTGGATATCCGAGGCGCCAAGCAGGGATTCCCCGTCTCTGTCCGCCGTGCGCAGCCAGCGGTGCTCGAAGCTGCGGCTGTACTCGGCGGCGAGGGCGCCGTATTCCCGCAGTCCCAGACGCTTGGCCGCCAGAATATGGGGAGCAAAGACCGTCAGAGGCGCCAGCACCAGCAGCAAGCCGAAGCCGGCGAGCAGAATGATCTCCGGTTTGTAGGCGGTGAGCACGGCGGCGTCATAGAAGATCCGGTTGGCGATAAAGCCGGCAAGCTGGGCCCCCAGAGCGGTCAGCAGCGGCGAGTAGGCGTAGGCCGAGCCACCGAGAAAGCCGAGGCCGCAGTTGCGATCGGGATGGGTCGGCATGAGGGAGAGGGGGATCCGGGAGACCTGCCAGAGGAAGCGGGTCCAGATCAGGAGCCGGTAGAGCCAGCGCAGGAGCAGAAACTGGATGATGGGGTTGCTCACCCAGAAAAACCAGAAACCGGGCAGGGTCAGGGTCGGGCTACCCCCTTCCATGGTGGCGTACCAGGTCGAGGACTCCAGAACGAAGGTGTGGGTCCGGATGAAGTACCCCATAGAGAGGACCAGCAGGATAAGGCCGACCTCCGCGGGGATCGAATTTCGCCAGATCATGGCGCTGCGAATGGCGTCATGAAAGCGTGGCAAGGAGAGCGGCGAGATCAACCCCCGTTCGATGAACTGGCTGACGATCCCCCGGATGCGCTGGTGGACGACGAGCTCGGCGAACACCAGCAAGGAGACGCAGATGAGAAAGCGGACATGGGTCTCTACGTCCAGCAGAAAGGGCACCGCCACCCCTTGCAGCAGGCTGCCGTCCCACCCGCACAGCAACAACAGGGGCAGCCAGCAGATCCCGCAGAGGACGAGGATCCGTCGCCTGATGTGCGCCTCTATGTCACCAAGATGCGCCCGGCTCCACAGCTGATAGAGGGGCCCCCCCAGGATCAGGGAGAAGTTGCTGGGATCGGACAGGGGAGGGCTGAGGGGATCGGGCGGGGTGACAGGCCTGTGATGCGACATGATGGGACCACCTTGCTGTGCGACAAATGTGCTATCCGGCCGCCACCGGCTCCCCTTGCCACCAGGGGGGGAAGGGGAGGTTGCTGCGTGCCGGGATTCGGGCTTGGTGTCATGAGTGCACCATGACGGATCCTCTGAACTCAGCCTCTTTGCTGGCTGAAAACCCCATATGAAAACAGGATTGGCAGAGGAAAATGACTGCCGTGACGGCGGGTTCCACCGCAATGCCCCTGAGCCAAGCCCCATGGCTATAGGTATAGCGTTTGCCCATGCTCATGGTGTGATAACCAGCCTATTTTGACATCCTTGTTTACTGCGTTTTGCACAGGCATTGCAGATGGAGTGCACCATAGCGTCTGATGCACACAACGGGTGGTTGAATGTCCCGGAAAGGGTTATGTCTGATTGCGAAATGCAGGAAAACCTCCCTGTCGATCAGCATCGATGATTTCTGTCATTCAACCGGCGTCTTGACTCTGCCAATCGCGATCTGTTGATTGATTCTCCTGCAGTCTGGTGGTCTGGAACAAGGGAGTGTTATTTATACCAAGGTGAGATCATGGGGTTAAATGGTCGATTAACAGCATCAAATAGAAAATACTGTGACAACGCTTTCATTTTTCATAACGTATGTTCTGAATAGGGCGTAATTTATATTTATTTAAATCACGATGCGCCAATAAATACTACTTTGTGGGTATGGCAGGTTGCGTATTGAGCTTAATAAGTGCATGTTATATATAGCTTTTTATTTCGCAATGTCGATATCATGGGCAAGTAATGTGTTTCTGTTTGATAAAGATCAACATGGGGGGTAAGGGGTAGGAATAGCATTCCCGCCATTAAGCATTTGTCAAACAATGCTCACTGACGGGAATAAAAAGAATGGTCGAGGATACATTTTTATCGGCTCATGGAATTAATCGCCGTGACTTTATGAAATTGTGCGCTGGGATGGCCGCAACCCTGGGATTAAGCCAGAATGCCGTGGCCAAGATGGCCACCGCGCTCTCCAGCCCCGAGCGGCCACCGGTGATCTGGATTGGGGCGCAGGAGTGTACCGGCTGTACCGAGTCACTGCTGCGCGCCACTCACCCCACCATAGAAAACCTGATCCTCAACACCATTTCGCTGGAGTACCACGAGGTGCTCTCGGCGGCCTTTGGTCATCAGGCGGAAGAGAACAAGCACAACGCCATCAAGCGCTATAAAGGCAAGTATGTGCTGGTGGTGGATGGCTCCATTCCGCTGAAAGATGGTGGTGTCTACTGCATGGTGGCCGGTGAGCCCATCGTCGACCATATTCGCCGTGCTGCAGCCGATGCGGCTGCCGTCATCGCCATCGGCTCCTGCTCCGCCTGGGGCGGCGTGCCCGCCAGCGGCGGCAACCCGACCGGTGCCGTCAGTCTGGAGGAGGCCCTCGGCAATATCGGCACCCCCATCATCAATATCCCGGGTTGCCCGCCCAATCCCCACAACTTCCTCACCACGGTTGCCTACTACATCACCTACGGCAAGCTGCCGGCACTGGATAGCAAGAAGCGTCCGCTGTTTGCCTATGAGCGCCTTATCCACGAAAACTGCGAGCGCCGTCCGCACTTTGACGCAGGCCGCTTTGCCAAGGAGTTTGGCGACGAGGGCCACCGTCAAGGCTGGTGTCTCTACCATCTGGGCTGCAAGGGGCCGGAGACCTACGGCAACTGTTCGACCCTGGAGTTCTGCGACGTGGGCGGCGGCATCTGGCCGGTGGGCATAGGTCATCCCTGCTATGGCTGCAACGAGCAGGGGGTCGGTTTTAGCAAGGGGATCTTCCAGCTCGCCAAGGTAGAGAACCCGACCCCGCGGGTGGATAAACCCGATGTGAAGATCCAGGAGGGGGGCTATACCTCGCCCACCGCCACCGGTCTCATCGGTGGCGCCCTCGGGGTGCTGGTAGGGGTGAGTCTGATGACGGTGCGTGAACTCGGTCGCCAGCAGAAGCGCCACGAAGCCGGGCAGCACCCATCACGGGAGGAATGACCGTGAACAGACGTAATTTCCTCAAATTCGCCTCCGTCGGTGCACTGGCGGCGGGCACAGCCGTCCCCGGCACCGCACTGGCGGCAGCCAAGAACAAGCCGCCCATTCCCGGGTCGCTCGGCATGCTCTACGACTCCACTCTCTGCGTCGGCTGTCAGGCCTGTGTGGCGGAGTGTCAGCGCCTCAACGGCAACCCGTCCAATCCGGAGGGGGCGCAGACCTGGTCCACCAACGACAAGCTGACCCCCTACACCAACAACATTATTCAGGTGTGGAAGAGCGGCAGCGGCGAGCACAAGGATCAGCTGGTGGATGGCTATGCCTACATCAAGAAGCAGTGCATGCACTGTGTCGATCCCAACTGCGTCTCCGTCTGTCCGGTGCAGGCCCTGCGCAAGGATCCCAAGACCGGCATAGTTCACTATGACCCGGACGTCTGCACCGGCTGCCGCTACTGCATGGTGGGCTGCCCCTTCGATGTGCCCAAATATGACTACGACAATCCGCTTGGGGCCATCCACAAGTGCGAGCTCTGCAACCAGAAAGGGCTTGAGCGGATCGATCAGGGCAAGCTACCCGGCTGTGTCGAAGTGTGCCCGACTGGCGCCGTGATCTTCGGTACCCGCGAGGATCTGATGGCCGAGGCCAAGCGCCGCCTGTTGGCGACCCCCGGCAGTGAATACGCCTATCCCCGCCAGACCCTCTCCGCCAACGACCCCTACCTGCATCAGGTGCCGAGCTACCAGCCTTACGTCTATGGCGAGAAGGAGGGGGGCGGCACCCAGGTGTTGGTGCTGGCCGGGGTGCCCTACACCAGGCTCGACATGCCCGATCTGCCGGAGCTCTCCTCCGGTGCCCGCTCCGAGCATATCCAGCACACCCTCTACAAGGGGATGGTGCTGCCCATGGTGGTGCTGACCGGCCTCTCGGTGCTCATTCGTCGCAACAGCAAGAAGAGTGGCCACGATCACCATGATGACGAGGGCCATGGGCCTGACAGTCACCAGGATCAGGGCTCGGCAAAGGGAGGCAAGGATCATGAGTAACCACAAGGCGCATCCGCTCGGCGGCAAGCTGGTCAGCTGGCCCGTGCTGGTGCTGGCCCCCTTTGCCGTGTTGTGCGGCATGCTTATTCTCAAGCGCCTCTTCTTCGGGTTGGGCTCGGTCACTGACCTGAACGGCGGCTATCCCTGGGGGCTGTGGATCTCTTTTGACCTGCTGATAGGCACAGGTTTTGCCTGCGGCGGCTGGGCGCTGGCCTGGGCTGTCTATGTGTTCAACCGGGGGGAGTATCACCCGCTGGTGCGGCCGGCCCTGCTGGCGAGCCTGTTTGGCTACTCCCTGGGTGGCCTCTCCATCACCATAGACGTGGGGCGTTACTGGAATTTGCCGTACTTCTACCTGCCCGGCCACTTCAACACCTCCTCGGTGCTGTTCGAGACGGCGGTCTGCATGACAATCTATATCGGAGTGATGGCGCTGGAGTTCGCGCCCGTGCTGCTGGAGAAGTTCGGCTGGAAGGCGTCACTCATTCGCCTCAACAAGATCATGTTCTTCGTGCTGGCGCTGGGGGCCCTGCTGCCTACCATGCACCAGTCCTCGATGGGCTCATTGATGATAGTGGCGGGGGAGAAGATACATCCGCTCTGGCAGAGCTACGAGTTGCTGCCGGTCTTCTCCTTGCTCACCGCCTTCATCATGGGCTTCTCCATAGTGGTGTTCGAGGGCTCTTTGGTGCAGGCGGGGCTGGCGGGGCGTGGGCCCAACGAGAAGTCGCTCTTCTACAAGCTGACCCAGGTGATCGACATCTTCCTGATCCTGTTTGTGGCGCTGCGCTTTGCCGAGATCGTCATCAACGACAAGTCGGAGTACCTCTCCGAGTGGAATCGTTACGCCTTGATGTTCTGGAGCGAGATCGCCCTGATGATATTCCCGCTGCTGGTGTTCCACTGGGACAAGAGCCGCCGGGATTCGCGCATGTTGTTCCTGGGGGCCCTCAGCATGCTGCTGGGCGCGGCCCTCTGGCGACTGGATTACTCCCTGCTCGCCTTCAACCCCGGCAATGGCTACCACTACTTCCCCTCCGCGGAGGAGGTGCTGATCTCCCTGGGCTTCGTCGCCATCGAGGTGTGTGCCTATTTGCTGCTGATCCGGCTGCTGCCGGTACTGCCATCACTTGAACGTGTTCACCAAGATTATCAGGCCCGAGGGAAAGCCAACGTATGAGCCAACGTATCACCATAGACCCCATCACCCGCATTGAGGGGCACCTGCGTATCGACTGCGAGATCGAAGGCGGCATAGTCACCAAGGCCTGGTCGTCCGGCACCATGTGGCGCGGGATGGAGGAGATCGTCAAGGGCAACGATCCGCGCGATGCTTGGATGATAGTGCAGCGGATCTGCGGGGTCTGCACCTCCATTCACGCCATCGCCTCGGTGCGGGCGGTGGAGAACGCCATCGGCGCCAAGGTGCCGGTCAATGCCCAGTTCATCCGCAACCTCATCATCGCGGCCCACAACATCCACGATCACATAGTCCACTTCTACCAGCTCTCCGCGCTGGACTGGGTGGACATCACGGCGGCCCTTGAGGCCAATCCGCAAAAAGCGGCCGACCTGCTCAAGGGGGTATCGACCTGGTCCCTCAACAGCGCCGAAGAGCTCGCCAAGGTGCAGGATAAAATTCGCGCTCTGGTGGCGAGCGGCCAGCTCGGCATCTTTGCCAATGGCTACTGGGGTCACAAGGAGATGAAGCTGAGCCCTGAGGTGAACCTCATCGCCGTGGCCCACTACCTGCAGGCGCTGGAGTGCCAGCGCGATGCCAACCGCATCGTCGCCATCCTGGGGGGCAAGAGCCCGCACATCCAGAACCTGGCGGTGGGCGGCGTGGCCAACCCCATCAACCTGGATGCGCCCAGCGTGCTTAACCTCGAGCGCCTCATGTATGTGAAGAGCTTTATCGACCGGCTCGGCGAGTTTATCGAGCAGGTCTACAAGGTGGATGCCGCCATCATAGCCGCTCACTATCCCGAGTGGCTGGCACTGGGGCAGGGGGCCAAGCACTACCTGAGCGTGCCCGAGCTCCCGACCGACGCCGACGGCGGCAGCTTCCTGATGCCGGGCGGCTATATCGAAAACGGCGATCTGGCGGCTTACCGCCCCATAGAGAGCCATCAGGATGCCTGGCTGATGGATGGCATCGCCGAGAGCAACAAGCACGCATGGTACAAGGATGACGTCCCCCTCAAGCCCTGGGAGGGCAAGACGGAGCCGAACTACACCGGCTGGCAGGATGACGGCAAATACTCCTGGGTCAAGTCCCCCACCTTCTACGGCAAGGTGGTGGAAGTGGGGCCCCTCGCAGACTTGCTAGTGAAGCTCGCCGCCAAGCACCCTGGCACTGTGACCCATTTCGATCAGCTGAACGGCATCTACAAGGCGCTGACCGGCTCTGCCATCAAGACTGAACAGCTGCACTCCACCCTGGGCCGCATCATTGGCCGCGCGGTGCGCTGCTGCGTGCTCAAAGACACCCTGGCGCACCAGTGGCAGGCGCTCATCGACAACATCGGCAAGGGGGACTTCACCGCCTACATCAAGGCCGAGATCCCGGCGGACAAGGAGTTTCGCGGGGTGGGCTTTGAAGAGGCGCCGCGGGGCATGCTCTCCCACTGGATCGTCATCAAGGAGGGCAAGATAGAGAACTATCAGGCGGTGGTGCCATCGACCTGGAACTCGGGCCCGCGCAACTTCAACGACGAACCCGGCCCCTACGAGCAGGCGCTGGTGGGCACCCCGGTGGCCGATCCCGCCAAACCGCTGGAAGTGGTGCGCACCATCCACTCGTTCGACCCCTGCATGTCCTGCGCGGTCCACGTGGTGGATACCCAGAATGGTGAAACGACTCAGGTGAAGGTGCTGTGATGAACACCCTGATCCTGGGAGTGGGCAACCTGCTGTTGAGCGACGAGGCGGTGGGAGTGCGCCTCGTCGAGGCGCTGGGGCGCGAATACCGTTTCGCCCCCGGCATCGAGCTGCTCGACGGTGGCACCGCTGGCATGGAGCTGCTCGAAGCCATGGCCAGTCGCGATCACATCATTCTGGCGGATGCGGTGCGAAGTGGTAATCCGCCGGGCACAGTGGTGACCCTGAAAGATGAGGAGATCCCGACCCTGTTTGGCCGCAAGATCTCCCCGCACCAGCTGGGGCTGGCAGATGTGCTCTCGGCGCTGCATATGACGGGGGAGTCGCCCAAGCGGCTCACCCTGATCGGGGTCGAGCCTGAATCCCTCGAACCGCATATCGGCCTCACCCCGCTAGTGGCGGCGGCCATGGGGGAGGCGAAGGATCGGATTTTGACCCTGCTGGCCGCCGTTGGTGCGCCCGCTATCCCGTTCACTGAGCAGGAAAAAGCTGAACAAGCACGGGAGGGCCTATGGCGCAGTCCCATTTAAGCGAGGCAGATGCCGCGCAGGAGTTCATCGGATTTGCCACCAATCCCGCAACCCTGCTGGTAGCCCAGTACGAGCAGATCGCCCGCGAACAGATGCAAGGGCTGCCCTTCTACCACGCCACCATGCCCATAGTGGCACAGTGCGTGCTGTTTGAGGGGCAGTGGCTCGGTTGCGTGCTCACCCCCTGGATGCTGAGTCTGGTGGTGCTGCCGGGGCCGGATCAACTTTGGCCGGTGCGCAGCAGCAGCGATCGCCTCGCCCTGCAGCTCCCCTGCGGCAATATGACCTTTATGGTGGGTGAGCTGCCCGAGACGGGGCAGCTGCTGGCCTGCTCGCTGATGTCGCCGCTCGATCCCCATCTCGGGGCCGAGCAGGGGCGCGCTCTGGTGAGCAGTACCCTCAAGATGCTGCTCTCCTTGCCGGTGCAGCAAGGCGGTGGCGTGGATCTGGGTCGGCGCCGGCTGTTCGGAGCCCGCCGCAGCCAGGGGCTAGTGGCCACCGAGTCCTAGTTTCAGGGAGTATCCGCCATATATCGGGGGCCCCTGTCGGCCCCTTCGTTCGATGTGTCGCCCGGCGCCCTGCGTCGGTTGGCTCAGATGGATAAGGAGTCTTATGACCATCCCCCGTCATGCCCGCAGTCAGGTTCGCCCTTATGGCGCCCCTGTGGTCGCCACCCTACTGCTGGCCCTGCTCTCGGGCATGTCTCATTCGGTGCAGGCCGCCCAGCCGGTACCCACCGAGCTCAAGCTCGCTATCGGCGCCGAGCCCACCGAAGGGTTCGACCCCCTGCTGGGCTGGAGTCACGGCAGCTATCTGCTGCTGCACAGCCCGCTGCTCAAGCAGAACGCTGATCTCAGCTGGCAGGATCTGCTCACCCAAGCGGTGACCCCGAACCAGGATGGCAAGGGGTGGCTTATCACCCTCAAGCCTGGCCTGACATTCTCCAACGGCGCGCCGCTCACCGCCGAGGATGTGGCCTTTACCTATAACAGCGCAGCCAAGGGCGGCGGCAAGATCGATATGGGCAACTTTGTCTCGGCCAAGGTGCTTTCACCCACCGAGGTGGCCATCGTCTTGAGCGCCCCCCAGAGCACCTTTGTCAATGTGCTGGGATCCTTAGGAATAGTGTCGAAGAAGGATTACGACGCAAAAGCGTATGCCCAAAAGCCTGTCGGTGCTGGCCCTTACCGGCTGGTGAGTTTCCTGCCCGGTCAGCAACTGGTGGTGGAGGCGAACCCCTATTACGCCGGTGGCAACAATGACTTCAAACGGCTGGTGTTTGTCTTTATCGATGAAGAGAGCGCCTATGCCGCTGCCCAGAGCAGCCAGCTCGATCTGGTGCGCATCCCCCCGTCGCTGGCGCCCACCGTGCCTGCCTCCCTCAAGCTGTGGGTACGGCCGAGCGTGGAGAACCGTGGCATCGTCTTCCCGATCCCGCCTGCGGGCGGCAAGGATGCCAAGGGTTATCCCGTCGGCAACGACGTGACCGCGGATGTGGCGGTGCGCCGCGCCATCAACTACGCCATCGACCGCCAGCTGCTGGCCGATCAACTGCTGGAAGGGCACGCCATTCCCGCCTACAGCGCGGTGGAGGGGCTGCCCTGGCAGGGTAAATCGACAGCCTTCAAGGATGGGGATGCCGCCCATGCCAACGCCCTGCTCGACGAGGCGGGCTGGAAGATGGGCAGCGATGGCATTCGCCACAAGGGCTCCCTGCGAGCCGCCTTTACCCTCTGGTACACCAGCGGTGACAGCATCCGCCGGGATCTGGCGGAAGCGGTGCGCGCCATGCTCAAACCCATCGGGCTCGAAGTGAGCCTCAAATCAGGCAGCTGGGAGCAGGTGGAGCGCGAGATGCACGCCAATCCGGTGTTGATGGGGTGGGGGAGTCTGGACCCCATGGAGCTCTATCACCACTACCAGAGCGGTTCCGGCGGCGTGGAGTTCTACAACCCTGGCTACTACAGCAACCCTGTGGTGGATGGCCACCTCAAGCAGGCGCTGGATGCTCCTAACTGGCAGGCGGCCGTGCCCTTCTGGCAGCAGGTGGAGTGGGATGGCAAGAGCGGCGCCGGGGTGCAGGGGGATGCCGCCTGGGCCTGGCTGCTCAACGTGCAGCACACTTATCTCGCCAACCGCTGCATCGACCTTGGCAAGGGGGCGCCAGAGATCCACGGTAGCTGGTCTTTGCTCAACAACCTCTCTGACTGGCGGTGGACGTGCCGTTAAGTTCGCCCTTGAGTCATTCAGCTTATCTGTTGCTAAAAGCCCTGCTGCGTCTGGCAGGGCTGTTATGTCTGGTCTCTGTCGCCACCTTTGTGCTGCTGAGCTACTCCCCCATCGATCCCATCAAGGCCTATATCGGCAACGATCTACTCCATGTGCCGCCCGAGCAGTACGCCCGCATCGCCGCTCGCTGGGGGCTGGATCAGCCGCTCTGGCTGCGCTATTGGCACTGGTTCGGTCAGGTACTCCGGGGGGATCTCGGCTACTCCATGCTCTATAACGCGCCTGTGGGTGAAGTCATAGGCCAGCGCTTTGCTGCCTCCTTCCTGCTGCTGGCGGGCGCTTGGCTGCTCTCCGGCTTTTTCGGCATCTTGCTGGGGCTCTGCGCTGGTCGCTATCTCAACCGCTGGCCCGATCGCCTGATTTGCCGTTTTGCCTACCTGCTCGCCTCCCTGCCCACCTTCTGGGTGGGCCTGTTGCTGCTCGCCCTGTTTGCGGTGCACTGGCCGTTACTGCCGGTCTGCTGCGCCTGGACGCCGGGCCTCTCTGCCGATGAGGCGGACTGGTTGATGCGATTGCGTCATCTGCTGCTGCCGGTGACCACGCTGGCGCTACTCGGGGTGGGCAACATTGCCCTGCATACCCGGGGGCGAGTGGCCGAGGTGCTGGAGAGCGACTTTATTCGCTACGCCCGCACTCAGGGGGATGGCGGCTGGCCCATGCTGCGTTTTCATGTGCTGCGCCATGCTCTGACCCCGGCGATCTGCCTACAGTTTGCCTCCCTCGGTGAGCTGATTGGCGGGTCGCTGTTGGCGGAGAAAGTTTTCTCTTATCCGGGGCTCGGGCAGGCCACCGTGGATGCGGGGCTGCGAGGGGATATCCCCTTGCTGATGGGCATAGTGCTTTTTTGCACCCTGCTGGTTTTTATTGGCAACACTGTGGCTAGTTTGCTGCTGGCGCGCATCAATCGGGGTTGGGAGGGGGAGCATGCTGTTTAATCCGCTTCCCTCCATACTGCGGCTGGGTTTTGCCCTGCTCGGATTGGCGCTGCTGGCCGCCTACGGCTGGAGCCTCTCTCATCAGGATGTGCCGATGGATCTGCTGGCGCGTCAGCAACCCCCCTCGCTGGCCCACTGGTTTGGCACCGATCAGATGGGGCGGGATCTCTGGTTGCGGGCCTTTCAGGGCACCCTCACCAGTCTGGAGCTCGGTATCAGCACGGCCCTGTGCAGTGGCTTGCTGGCCATGGTGGCGGCCAGCGTATCGCTCGTTCACCCCAGATGTGATGCTGCGGTGCGACTGGTCATCGACGCCATGCTGGCGCTGCCCCATATGCTGCTGCTGATCCTGATCTGCTTTACCCTGGGGGGCGGTATGCGCGGGGTGATCCTGGCGGTGGCGCTGACCCACTGGCCCAAGCTGGCGCTCATTCTCTGCGCCGAGGCGCGGCGGATCGCCTGCAGCGACTATGTGGTGCTGGCCCGTTGTCAGGGGATGGGGGCGCTGCGTCGCTGGCGCACCCACCTGCTGCCGGGGCTGTTGCCCCAGTGGTTTATCGGCACCTTGCTGATGTTTCCCCATGCGGTGCTGCACAGCGCCGCCTTGAGCTTTCTCGGCTTTGGTCTGGCGGCCCACGAGGCCTCGCTGGGCCTGCTGCTGGCCGATGCCCTGCGCTATCTGGCCGGGGGCGGCTGGTGGCTGGCCCTCTTCCCGGGGCTGATGTTGCTGCTGCTGGTGTTGCTGTTTGATCAGGCTACCCGAGCCCTGCAACAGCTGCTGTGGCACAGGAGTGAAGCATGCTGAGCTTCGATCATGTGACCATAGAGGCGGCCCACTACTCCTGGCTGGGGCGGCGCAGCTGGCAGCCATTGCTGACCGATATCAGCCTGCAACTGGCGCCGGGGGAGATAGTGGCGCTGGTGGGGGGGAGCGGCGAGGGCAAGAGCCTGCTGCTGCAAAGCGCCCTGACCTTGCTGCCGGACAACCTGCGGATGGGCGGCACTATTTCGCTTGATGGCACGCCCCTGTGCGACGCCAGCCGGGCCCGTCTGCGCGGCCACACCCTCTGTTATGTGCCGCAGGGGGTGAGCGCCCTCAATCCGCTGCTGACGGTGGAGCGCCAGCTCGGCCGGGCGGCGCGTCTCTGCGGCCAGAACGCTTCTCGCGAGCGGCTCGGCGAGCAGCTGCTGCGCTACCAGCTACCCGCTGCCACCCTGGACAGATACCCTCGCCAACTCTCCGGCGGCATGGCCAAGCGGATTCTGGCCTGCACCGCGGCGCTCGGTGGCGCCCGCTACATTCTGGCGGACGAGATCACCGCCTGGCTCGATGAGGAGCTGGCCTGTCTGTTGCTCAGCCAGTTGCGTGAATTGGCCAATCAGGGCAGCGGCATCCTCTGGGTCACTCACGATCTGGCGCTGGCGGCCCGTTTTGCCGATCGCATCGTGGCGCTGCATCAGGGGCAGGTGAGCGATACCCTGAGTTGCCACCATCTGCGCCAGGGGCAGGGGAGCGAGATGCTGCGAGCGCACTGGCAGGCGCTGCCGGAGTTCAACGCGCTCTTTCCTGCTACGTCGGAGGTCTCCTGATGACTGCTTCTCTGAGACAGGCTGTGTGTGGCGCGGCAGATATTCAATCTCAGGCCTCGCCACAGCGTTATTCATGCTTTGTTACCCCGGAGGTCTGTTGATGTTTGAAGTTCGGGATCTCACCATCGCCCAGGGGGAACGCCCCCTCTGGCAGGGGTTATCGCTGACGGTGAAAGCGGGCGAGCGGCTGGGGATATCTGCCCCGAGCGGTTATGGCAAGACCACGCTGGGGCGGGTATTGGCGGGCTGGCAACCGGTTCGGGGAAGCGGGGAAATGCTGCTGGATGGGCAGCCTGTGCCTGAACAGGTAAAAGGTTATAACCCCATCCAGCTGGTGCCCCAGCACCCTGAGCTCACCTTCAATCCTTATCGCACTACCGGGCAGGCGCTGTGGGATGTGTGGCGTCCCGATGAGGCCATGCTGGCCCGCTTTATGGTCAATCCCGAGTGGCTTGAGCGCAAGCCTGGCCAGCTCTCCGGTGGCGAGCTGGCCCGCATCGCGCTGCTGCGTGCCCTCGATCCCCGTACCCGGTTGCTTGTCGCCGATGAGGTGACCGCCCAGCTGGATCCGCAAATCCAGCGCCAGCTTTGGCGTGAGTTGATGATTGAGTGCGAGCAGCGTGGGCTTGGCATGCTGATCTTCAGTCACCAACAGGCGCTGCTGCGCCAGATCTGCCATCGGGTGCTGCGCTTTGGTGAGGTGCCTGCTGAGCAGGAGGCGATGGCTCGTAGCGTGGCCTGAGGATTGGCTTCCCCCTCATCCCCAACCCTTCTCCCGCAAGGGGAGAAGGGAGCAGAAGGTGCCATTTCGCCAGACACGGGATTTGGGGTTTGGGCAATATGACGGGTTGTTATACTCGCAGTCTCTCTCAGTGGGCGAATATTTCGAGCATATTGCCAGCATCCATAAACAGGTTCCCCTTTCCCTGTTGAGACGGGAGAGAAGAATGCGGTATCCACAAACCGGTTCCCTCTCCCTGGGGAGAGGGTCAGGGTGAGGGGATGCGAGTATAAAACGCTGGCCATTCTGTACAGAGAGAACCGTTGGCAAAGTGCGCAGATAAAGAGAGGGAGGCATCAGCCTCCCTCTATTGCTTTCTACCGTTAGCAACGGTGTTTATCCGGTTCAGGTTCAGGCACTGGCCAGCCAGTTGAGCCAGGCATCCATCCCTTCGCCCGTGGTGGCGCTGACCTGGATCACCTGAATATAGGGGTTGACCCGTTTGGCGTTCTCGATGCAGCGGGCCACGTCAAAGCTGACATAGGGCAGCAGATCAATCTTGTTGATCACCATCAGCTGGGCGGCGGCGAACATGTCCGGGTACTTGAGAGGCTTCTCTTCTCCCTCGGTGACGGAGAGGATCGCCACCTTGTACTTCTCGCCGAGATCGAAGCTGGCGGGGCAGACCAGATTGCCCACGTTTTCGATAAAGAGGATGCCCCCTTCATTGGCGGGCAGCTGGTGGCAGGCGTCATGGACCATTTTGGCGTCCAGATGGCAGCCCTTGCCGGTGTTGATCTGCACGGCAGGGACACCGGTGGCACGGATGCGATCCGCATCTCTGCTTGTCTGCTGATCCCCCTCGATCACCGCACAGGGCCGCTTGTCGGCCAGCTGGCGCAAGGTTTCACACAGCAGGGTGGTCTTGCCCGACCCCGGGCTCGACACCAGGTTAAGCACCAGCTGGGCCGTCTCATCGAAGTGTTCGCGGTTGTGGGCGGCCAGCTTGTTGTTCTTGGCCAGCACATCCATCTCGATGGCGATCAGCTGGCGCTGCCCCATGCCGGGGACCGACAATCCCGCTTCCCCTTTGCCATAGTGCAGATCACCCTGCTGATGGTCATGGTCATGGTCATGGTCATGGTCATGGTCATGGTCATGGTCATGGTCATGGTCGTGGTCATGGCTGTGATCATGGGGATGCGCGTGGTCATGGCTGTGGTCATGAGAGTAGGCATGATCATGATGATGGTCGTGGGGGTGATCGTGGGGGTGATCGTGGGGGTGCTCATGACCCTCTGCTCCCACTGGCACCCGTACCCCGTGGTAGTGGTGATGGACATCCCCCTGATGGTGATAGTGGTGGTGAACGATCAGGGTGCGCGGTGCGCTCTGCTCATGTTCGTGATGAGCGTCATGGGCATGAGGGTGGCCGTGCTCATGTTCATGGTGATGATGGTGCTCATGATCGTGAGCGTGGGGGTGTGCATGGTCGTGATCCTCTTCATGGCCGGCGATCCGCGCCTGGCCGCATCCGCATACGCTACACATATCAACTTACCTCGATGTCGGTGATGCGCAGGCTGTTCCCTTGCGCGACTCGTAATTTGTATCCGCCACACTCGGGACAGGCTTGTCCACGCTCGGTGAGGGTGACCGTCTGGTTGCAGTCGTAACACCAGGCCTCTGCCGCCTGGTGCTGAAAGTGAAGTTGGGCCCCCTCGACGACTGTGCCCTTGGCGGCGGCCTCGAAACAGAAGGCAATGGTGTCCGGGTCGACGCAGGAGAAGCTGCCGACCTCGAGCCAGAGGGCGGTCACCTTGGTAAAGCCCCGCTGGGTGGCCTGTTCGGCCGCCAGATCGATGGCGGCCATGGCCAGAGACATTTCGTGCATGGTGGCTCCTTAACCGATATGGGGAGGAGGAGTGACTCCTCCCCCTAATTGGGAAAATGGCATATGGGTGAACGGCATGGCCGCTCAACAGATCCGCGGCAGCAGTTCCCCCTGCGGCAGCTCCAGATAACGGCGGCTGCCCCAGGGGTTATTGAGGATCACCTTGTGACGCTCGCTCGCCTGCACCGCACCGATCTGGCTGGCTGCTGGGTTGAATTGCCGCAAGATGCCCAGTGCGTCCTGCGCCTGTTCGGCAGGCAGGGCCAGCACCATGGTCCCCTCGTTGGCGAGATCATGGGGCTCGAAGCCGTAGAGCTCGCACAGGCCACGCACCGGATCGCACACCGGAATGGCGGACTCCTCCAGCTCGATGGCCACTTGGGAGGCGGTGCTCCATTCATTCAGCACGGCGGCGAGGCCACCGCGGGTGGCATCGCGCAGGGCGTGAGGGGTGATCCCCGCTTGCAGCAGCGCTTCTACCTGGGGCCAGAGGGTGGTGCAGTCGCTTTTCAGATCCGAGCCCAGCTGCAGGGCGTCACGGGCCATTAGGATGCAGGCGCCGTGGCTGCCGATATCCCGCGACACCAGGATGGCGTCACCGGCCTTGAGGCTCCGCACCGAGATACCCCGGCTCTGCTCGGGCAGCGGGAAGGTGCCGACCCCGCTGGTGTTGATAAAGATCTTGTCGGCCGCCCCCTTGGGCACCACCTTGGTGTCGCCGCAGACGATGCGGGCGCCGCTCTTGGCCAGCTCTGCAGCCATCGACTCGACGATGCGGACGAGATCCGCGTAGGGGAAGCCCTCCTCGATGATAAAGCTGGCGCTCAGATACTCGGGCTTGGCCCCCATCATGGCGAGATCATTGACGGTGCCGGCGATGGCCAGCTTGCCGATATCGCCCCCCTCGAAGAAGAGCGGCGAGACGGTAAAGCTGTCGGTGGTGAAGGCGATGGGGCCATTCACCGGCAGCAGGGCGGCATCTTCACCGCGCAGCAGGATCTCGTTGCCAAAGTGGCGAAAGAAGAGCTGGTTGATCAGCTGATTCATCTCCACGCCGCCGCCGCCGTGGCTTAACTGAATTTCTCTCATCTGGATTGGGACTCCGACATGTGACAGAAGCAGACAGGTTTATCTCCACGCACCATCCAGGCACCGTGGCTTAACTGAATTTCTCTCATTGCTGCTGGATCCCCATATATCGGTAGTAGGCATTGCAGGCCCCTTCGGAGCTGACCATGCAGCTGCCCATGGGCTGGGTCGGGGTGCAGCCCCGGCCAAAGACTTTGCACTGGTTGGGCTTGGCCAGGCCGCGCAGAATATCGGCGCACTGGCACGCCTTGTGGTCATCGATGGGGGTCTCACTGAGTTGAAAGTGACGCTCCGCATCGCGTTTGGCGAAGGCCTCGCGCAGGCGCAGGGCGGAGGCGTTGATATCCCCCAGACCTCGCCAGCGAAAGTGCTCGCGGGTCTCGAAAAAGCGCTCGACCAGCCGCTGGGCGGCTTTATTGCCACTGGCGGTGACGGCGCGGCTGTACTGCACCTCCAGCGCGTAGCGACCCTCCACCTTCTGGCGCACCATCATCAGCAGCGCCTCCATCACATCCACCGGCTCGAAGCCGCTCACCACCACAGGCACCTGATAGCGCTGGACTATGGGCAGGTAGATATCGGCGCCTGTGATGACGCTGACGTGAGAGGGGCCGATAAAGGCGTTCACCTTGGCCACTCCGTCGGCCATCACCGCATGAATGGCGGGCGGCACCAGCACATGGTTGATATGAAACAGGAGGTTCTCAATCCCTTGCTCTTCAGCGGCAGCCAGCAAGGCGGCCGTCATCGGGGTGGAGGTCTCGAAACCGATGGCGAAGAAGACCACGGTTTTTTCCGGGTTCTCACGGGCGATACGCAGGGCATCGAGGGGGTCATAGACGGGGCGGATATCGCTCCCCTTTGCGCGCTGCTGGGCCAGCGTGCCTTTGGAGCCCGGCACCCGGATCATGTCTCCCAGGGTGACCAGAATGACGCTGGGCTGGCTAGCCAACTCGATGGCCTGATCGATGCGCTCTTTCGGCATGATGCAGACCGGGCAGCCGGGGCCGTGAACGAACTCTATGCTGGCGGGCAGCAGCTGGTGCAGGCCGTACTTCATGATGCTGTGGGTATGGCCGCCACACACCTCCATCACCCGCAGCGGTTCGGGCAGATCTTTGGCAAGCTCGGTGATCTGGGCGGCGAGGGCGCGGATCACCTGGGGCTGACGAAAGCCCTGAAAGAGGTCACTCAAGGTCAGCATGGCAACATATCCTGCTCTGGCATCAGGGCTACCATCTGACTGAAGCTCTCCAGGCTGGCCTGCGCCTCCTTTTCGTCAATCTTGCTCATCACAAAGCCGATATGGAGCAGCACATAGTCGCCCACCTGGAGAGGCTCTTCGAGCAGCATGCAGCTGACGCGCCGCTGCACCCCCAGGGTATCGACGGTGACGCAGTTATCTTCTGGGTGCAGCTGCACCACCTGAGAGGGGATGGATAGACACATGAATTTCAGGACTCCGACAAGGTGGCACAACCGGTTGTGGCAGGCGGGTGCGTGACAATATGGTGGATGGCAAACCAGAGCTGACCGGCGGCGATGCCACCGTCATTGAGCGGCAGGGTTTCGCTGGTCAATACCTGCCGGCCGATGGCTTCGAGGCCGGGCACAAGCTGATCCATCAGCACCCGGTTTTGAAATACGCCGCCCCCGAGCGCCACCGGATAGCCGGGGAAGCGCTCGGCCAGGGCGATGACCAAATCGCTGATAGCGCGGATAAAACCGGCCGCCAGGCTGGCAGTCGAGGTGCCTTTGGCCCGCTCGCTGACAAGGGTATTGAGCAGTTCGGCCCACTCGATGTGCAGTGGCCCTTCCGCTGGCTGGCTTAGGCCAAAGGTGAGGGGGAAGGGATGTTCATAGGGGGCAAGCTGCAAGGCGGCTGCCTCCAGCAGGAGCCCGGCCTCGCCCTCGTAATCCGGGGTATCGATCACTCCCAAGAGCGCTGCCACCGCATCGAACAGTCGACCGATGGAGCTGGTGTAGGGGGCGTTGCGACCCAGCTGCCAGAGCTGGTACAGGTTGCTGATCCGCTCAGTTGGCAACTTGTTGATCAGCGGAATATCGAGGGCGCTGATCTCCTCAGGACTGTGTGATTCAAATAGCAGCCCCAGCAGCTGGCGCACCGGCTCGCGAATGGCCGCCTCGCCACCGATCAATTTGAAGGGCTTGAGGTGGGCAACCCGCTCAAATCCCTGAACGTCTGCGATCAGCAGCTCGCCGCCCCAGAGGGTGCCGTCATCCCCAAGGCCGGTGCCATCGAAGGCAACGCCCAGCACCGGGCCTGTGATGTCATGCTCGGCCATCACTGCCAGCAGGTGGGCGTGATGGTGCTGCACCTCGAGATGGGTCGCACCCTGATCCCGGCAATAGCTTTTGGCCCACTGGTGGCTGAGATAGCCCGGGTGGCAGTCCGAGACCAGCAACTCGGGTTTGAGATCGTAGAGTTCGCGGAAGGTCGCCAGGGTCTGCTCGAAGTGACCCTGCATCGGCAAACTGTGCAAATCGCCGATATAGGGGCTGTAGATGCGCTGGCGGCCGAAGGCGAGCGCCAGCTGGTTCTTCTGCTGCGCGCCGACTGCCAGCAGTGGCACCTTGACCGCCTCTTGCAGGCTGGGGGTGCAGGGGGCATAACCCCGGGCGAGGCGCAACGTCTGGCGTCGCCCGCCTGTCCACTGCACCAGACTGTCGTCGCAGGGGTGCAGGATGGGGCGGTTGTGATCCAGGATGCCATCAATCTCGGTCCCAAGTTCCCTGACCACCGCCTCGCATTCGATAAGGATCGGGCTGCCGCGACCATTGGCGCTGGTGGCCACCAGCGGCATGGCGCAGGCATCCAGCAGCAGCTGGTGCAGCGGGGTATAGGGGAGCATGACGCCAAGGTAGGGGATGCCGGGGGCGATCCCCTCGGCCAGCGGAGCCGCAGGCTGCTGCGATTTTGACGGCCGATCATCGTTTTTGCGTTTGCGCAGCAAGGTGATGGGTCTGGCCTGAGAGGCGAGCAGTTGCCACTCTGCCTCGCAGCCGATGACATGCAGTTTGGCCTCGGCAAGGGAGCCCATCATCACCGCCAGCGGCTTGCGCTCGCGGTGTTTGAGCGTTCGCAATCTGGCAACACTCTGTTTATTGCGGGCATCACAGATCAGGTGATAACCCCCCATCCCCTTGACCGCGATAAGCTTGCCCGCTTGCAGGGCTCGAGCGGCGGCGTGCAGGGCATCCTCGCGCTCGGCCAGGGCATCGCCACGGCCGCTGCGCCAGCTGAGATGGGGCCCACACTCGGGGCAGCTCACCGGCTGGGCGTGGTACCGTCTGTCCAGCGGGTTTTCATAAGCCGCAGCGCAGCGCGGGCACATAGCAAAGTCGGCCATGGCGGTGTGGGGGCGGTCGTAGGGGAGGCGGCGGATAATGGTGTAGCGCGGGCCGCAGTGGGTGCAGTTGGTAAAGGGGTAGTGGTGGTGACGATCTTTGGGGTTGGCCACATCCGTGGCGCATGCTTCGCACATTCCCTGATCCGGCGAGATGGCGACCGTGGCGGCGCTCTGCTGCTGGCTGGCTTTAATTCGAAACTGGCCATGAAAGGCGCCGTCATAGTCAGGATCATGGCAAAGGGGAAGTGCCCGCTCGCTGAAGCGATCGATGCGACTCAAGGGCGGCGCCAGCTCACGCAGTTCGCGGGCAAAGGTGGCCAGTTGCTCGGGGGAACCTTCGGCACCTATGGTGACGCCGTTGGCATCGTTCAACACATAGCCGGTAATGCCGTGGCGCAGCGCCAGCCCATAGACGAAGGGGCGAAAGCCGACACCCTGCACTATGCCGTCCATATGAAACTCGCGGCGCAGCCTGGAAGGCGTCCGGGTCCGGGCCGTCATGACGCCATCCAAAGAGAGGCAGGCGCCCCTCCCTGATAACAAGGGGGCTGCGGGCCTTCCCTGATGACAAGAGGGCAGGGGAGGGCCAGCAGGGGCGGCCATCCGGCGATCATCCTGGGGAATGTCATGCGATATCGAACTCCCGTCTGCTGGCCTGCCGCCACGGCGTCGGCCTCAGGGTGCAACGGACAGGGTTGCAATGGGCGGCGCCGGGAGGGGAAGGGGCCTTGGCTTGGCAGGGGAAAGAGGAAGGTCGGCCCTGCCGCGGGGGCCAAGTTTATCGGGTCAGTGGCCTCCATTACCTTGATCTCGCACCGGTTTGAGTGCCAGACGCGGCGCTTCTTTGCGATCCTGCGAGGCGGGCCCGTTCGCTATTGAGGAGGGGCATCAGGTGAGAGAGTCGACGGGGCAGTGACGGCGCAGCTTATTGGGCGCCCCGATAGCGCCCTTGCAGGGGGCCGCGTTCAGGGGCGCTGGCATCGGGAAGGATTTTTTGTTTGGTTTTATTTAATGATCTTCATAGATCGAATAGAAAAACTAAACGACCTGGGCGCTTTTTATCGCCTTGTGAGCCCTGGATGGCCTTGCGGGGTCGGCATGGGCCTGGAAAGCGGGGCGTCGCCCGGTTTGCCCGGTGTGCCGGGGAGCTGTGTGGCAAGGGGGAGGGGCCATTTGGCGGGATCTGCCATTGGCGGCTGGGGGCGGCTCGGGTATAGTCCTGCGCCAACAAGATAGGTTCGGATGGAGGCGTCGGCGCTGCGTCAGGCAAGCGGGCCTACTCCTCCCTTCGGCGCGGCTTTAAAGGATATCCCCATGAAATTCAGTCCCCTGCTCGATGAGATGATGAAGGCGCTGCAGGTCTTGCCGGGCGTGGGCCCCAAGTCGGCCCAGCGCATGGCGTTTACCCTGCTGGAGCGCGAGCGCAGCGGCGGCCTGCGTCTCGCCTCCCTGCTCAATCGGGCGCTGACCGAGATCGGTCATTGCAGCCACTGCCGCACCTTCACCGAGAACGATCGCTGCGAGATCTGCGCCAATCCCAAGCGCGAGGAGAACGGTCTGCTCTGCGTGGTGGAGAGCCCGGCAGACGTGGCGGCCATCGAGCAGACCGGCCAGTTCTCCGGCCGCTACTTCGTGCTGATGGGCCACCTGTCGCCCCTGGACGGCATAGGCCCGGAGGAGCTGGGGCTGGAGATCCTGGAGCGGCGCCTCAAGGATGAGCACATCAAGGAGCTGATCCTCGCCACCAATCCCACCATAGAGGGGGATGCCACCGCCTGGTACATCGCCGACATGGCCCGCGCCGCCGGAGTGGAGGTGAGCCGCATCGCCCACGGGGTGCCTGTGGGCGGCGAGCTAGAGCTGGTGGATGGCACCACCCTGTCCCACTCCCTGATGGGGCGTCAGCGCATCTAAACCTGCTTATGTGCCTGCTGCGAAACCGTGATCAAGGCTCATGTGCTGCTCGGAATCCTCATTTATGCCTATAAACTGCGGTTCCTGCGCTGCTCTTCACCTTGCTGACGGCTTCTCGCGACGGCTCATCAACAGGTTTGGCTGGATGGTACAAAAAATGGGCAACCAAGCCCGCGACAAGGGGCCAGTGTGCAACTTTGCTCTCAAGTTTGCACGCAAGCCCCTTGATATTTGGTGGGCCAACCCCATCTAGGTTGGGAATCTGTTCAACCCGACGTTTTGAGGACTGGTCGATGACCCAAAGTGTTCACGCCGAAACCCACGGCTTTCAGACTGAAGTCAAACAACTGCTGAGCCTGATGGCTCACAGCCTCTACTCCAACAAAGAAGTATTCCTGCGCGAGCTTATCTCCAACGCATCCGATGCGGCGGACAAGCTGCGCTTCAAGGCGCTTTCCGATGCCTCTTTGTTCGAAAACGACGGCCAGCTGCGCGTGCGCCTGGTGGTGGACAAAGAGAACAAGACCCTGACCATCTCGGACAACGGCATCGGCATGACCCGGGACCAGGTGATCGAACACCTGGGTACCATAGCGAAATCCGGGACCGCCGAGTTCTTCAAGCACCTCTCCGGTGATCAAGGCAAGGACTCCCAGCTGATCGGTCAGTTCGGGGTGGGCTTCTACTCCGCCTTCATCGTCGCCGACAAGGTAACAGTCATTTCCCGCGCCGCCGGCACAGAGCCGGGCCAGGGCGTGCAGTGGGAATCCGAAGGGGAAGGCTCCTTCACGGTGGCTGACGTGACCAAAGAGGGTCGCGGCACCGACGTCATCCTGCACCTGCGTGCCGAAGAGGAAGAGTTCCTCGACGACTGGCGCCTGCGCGCCGTGGTCGCCAAGTATTCCGACCATATCTCTGTGCCGGTGGAGATGTTCAAGGAGGGCACCCCGGATCGCGAAGAAGATGGCGAGACCATAGTCGGCACCCCGGGCGAGTGGGAGCAGGTCAACCGCGCCACCGCGCTCTGGACCCGCAACCCCAAAGACATCAAGGACGAGGAGTATCAGGAGTTCTACAAGCACGTCGCCCATGACTTCGAAGACCCGCTCTTGTGGGGTCACAACCGGGTGGAAGGGGCCCAGGAGTACACCAGCCTGCTCTACATCCCGGCCCGCGCACCCTTCGATCTCTACAACCGCGAGCAGAAGCACGGCCTCAAGCTCTACGTGCAGCGCGTCTTCATCATGGATGACGCCGAGCAGTTTATGCCGACCTACCTGCGCTTCGTCAAAGGGGTGCTGGACTCCAACGATCTGCCGCTCAACGTCAGCCGCGAGATCCTGCAAGACAACAAGGTGACCGCCTCCCTGCGCAAGGCCTGCTCCAAGCGCGTGCTGACCATGCTGAACAAGCTGGCCAAGGATGACGGCGAGAAGTACGCCAAGTTCTGGAGCGAGTTCGGCAACGTGCTCAAAGAGGGCCCGGCCGAGGATTATGCCAACCGCGAGGAGATCGCCAAGCTGTTGCGCTTCGCCAGCACCGCCGGCGAGGGCGAAGCCCAGACCGTCTCTCTCGAGGATTACGTTGGCCGCATGAAGGAAGGCCAGCAGAAGATTTACTACATCACCGCCGACTCCTATGCCGCGGCCAAGAACAGCCCGCATCTGGAGATCTTCCGCAAGAAGGGCGTCGAAGTGCTGCTGATGTGGGAGCGGGTGGACGAGTGGCTGATGAGCCACCTCACCGAGTTCGACGGCAAGCAGCTGGTCTCCGTCACCCGTGGCGAGCTGGACTTGGGCGAGCTGGAGGACGAGGCGTCCAAGCAGGCCCAGGAGGAGGCTGAAAAAGCCAACGCCGGTCTGGTGGCGCGGGTCAAGCAGAGCCTGGCCGATGCGGTGAAAGAGGTGCGTGTCACCCACCGCCTGACCGACTCCCCCTCCTGCATCGTCACCGACGACCACGGCATGAGCACTCAGATGATCAAGCTGATGCGCGCCGCCGGCCAGCCGGTACCGGAGCAGAAGTACATACTGGAGCTCAACCCCGACCACGCGCTGGTGAAGAAGCTCGACACCATCGAAGACGAGGCGCTGTTCGGTGAGTGGGTCAGCCTCTTGCACGAGCAGGCCCAGCTGGCGGAGCAGGGCGGCCTCAATGATCCGGCGAGCTTCGTCTCCCGTATCAACCGTCTGCTACTCCAGGCGTGATGTAATTGGCCCACTGCAAGGCAGTGGGCTTTTTTTTGGCCGACGCCGCCCCCGGGGCGGCGTTGTCCGCCCTGAGTGTCTGCTGCATTTTCAATCATTTTTCGTGGCAGGGGCCTGCGTCTTTGGTCGCAGAGACGGCGCCAGGGGCTGGTGATAATCTGGCCACTCACACGGGGCGAGCTTGTTAATATGGGCGAAAACGTGTAGTTTTTTGCCTTCTCAAGAATTGAATAACCAATCAATTAGGAGCGTGTATGCGCATTGTTCTGTTGGGAGCACCGGGTGCCGGCAAAGGTACCCAGGCTCAGTTCATCATGGAAAAACACGGTATTCCGCAGATCTCCACCGGCGACATGCTGCGTGCGGCGATCAAGGCGGGTACCGAGCTGGGCCTCAAGGCCAAGGCCGTGATGGACGCAGGTCAGCTCGTCTCCGACGACATCATCATCGGCCTGGTCAAAGAACGTATCGCGCAACCGGATTGCGCCAACGGCTTCCTGCTGGACGGCTTCCCCCGCACCATCCCCCAGGCGCAAGCCATGAAGGATGCCGGTGTGGTGGTGGACTTCGTGCTGGAATTCGCGGTGCCGGACGAAGAGATCGTCAAGCGCATGAGCGGCCGCCGCGTGCACTCCGGCTCCGGCCGTACCTACCACGTGGTGTTCAACCCGCCGAAAGTGGAAGGCAAGGATGACGTGACCGGCGAGGATCTGGTGATCCGTGCCGACGACGAAGAGACCACGGTTCGCAAGCGTCTGGATGTCTACCATCAGCAGACAGCGCCGCTCATCGGTTTCTACGGCAAGGAAGCGGAAGCGGGCAACACCCGTTACGTCAAGATCGACGGCACCCAGCCGGTGGATCAGGTCAGCCAGCAGCTGGCGGCTATCCTCGGCTAAAGCTGGTCTTGCCACCGACATTGCCCGGCGTGCTGGCAATCCTCTTGCCACGCCAAGGGCGATCGCCTGGCAACGACATTGAGACAAGGGTCCACACAGGGCCCTTTCTTGCATTATCACAAGCACCACAAACACCCCACGACAGGACGCTAACGTGACCACGAAAACCGGGATCTTGCTCGTCAATCTTGGGACCCCAGCGGCGCCAACCTCGGCGGCCGTCAAGGCCTTTCTCAGTCAGTTCCTGCAGGACCCGCGGGTGGTCGAGATACCTCGCCTGCTGTGGGCCCCGCTGCTGACCTTCGCCATATTGCCGTTTCGGGCCCCCCGGGTCGCCAAGCTCTATCAGCAGGTCTGGACCGAGCAGGGCTCGCCCCTGATGGCCATCAGCCAGCGGCAGCGGGCGGCGCTGGAGCAGGAGCTCAAGCGGGAAGGGGTCGATGTGCCCGTGGTGCTGGCCATGACCTATGGCTCGCCCTCTCTCGACGAAGGCTGGCAGGCGCTCAAGGCCCAGGGGGTCAATCGGGTGATACTGCTGCCGCTCTATCCGCAGTATGCCGCCAGCACCACGGCCGCCGTGTTCGACGGCTGGGCCCGGGTGATGAAGAAGGAGCGCCACCTGCCGGTGATGCGCCTCATCCGCGACTATCACAATCACCCGGAATACATTCAGGCGCTGGCCATGAGCGTGCGCCGCCAGTGGGAGCAGCAGGGCCAGGGTGAGCACCTGCTGATGTCATTCCACGGCATTCCCCAGCGCAGCGAGGACGAGGGGGACCCTTACGGTCATCAGTGTCGCCGCACCGCCGCCTTGCTGGCGGAGGCGCTGGGTCTGTTCCCCGAGCAGTGGAGTGCCAGCTTCCAGTCCCGCTTTGGCAAGCAGGAGTGGCTCAAGCCCTATACCGATGTCACCATAGCCCAGCTGGGGGCGCAGGGTGTCAAGCGGCTCGATGTGATCTGTCCGGCCTTCTCGGCGGATTGCCTCGAAACCCTGGAGGAGATCCAGGTCGAGAACCGCGCCGTCTTCATGGACGCGGGGGGAGAGCAGTTCCACTACATACCGGCCCTCAACAGCGATCAGGCCCACATCCGCATGATGGTGTCGCTGATCTGCCGCGAGCTGGCGTGAGGGGGCTTCACGGCCGCGACTATGCGCGCCGGGTGTTCGGGTTCAACGATAAAGGAGTGTCTTGATGATGCATATCACGCTGATCTACGGCGGCCTGCTGGGGCTCTTGTTCCTGCTGCTCTCGTTCTGGGTGGTCAAGCGCCGGGCCCAGTTCAAGGTGATGATAGGGGAAGGGGAGGCGCCCGAGATGCTCTCCGCCATCCGTGCCCACGGCAACTTCGCCGAGTACGTGCCGCTCACCCTCTTGCTGATGGCCCTGTGCGAGCTGGCCGGGGTAGGGGCGCTCTGGTTGCACCTGGGTGGGGGGCTGCTGCTGGTAGGGCGCATACTGCACGCCATCGGCATCCAGATCCCCAAGGCGCCGAACAAGCCACGGCTGTTTGGCACCCTCTTCTTCTGGCTGGCCCTGGGACTCTTCTCGGTGCTGGCGCTGGTGCAGGGGCTGTCATTCGGCTGAGGCCAGAGGCCACTTGAGTGCGAAAAACCACCTCAGCGCGAGGTGGTTTTTTGAGGGGGAAAGATCAAACGTTTTCCTCGCAAACCCTTGCCTATACTGACCCCATATTTTAATCGGGCGACTTTTCGGCGGGGTGGATTGTGTTAAAATCCCGCCCCTCTTTCCCCCAGAGCACAGAAGATTGCCATGAAATTTCCCGGTCAGCGCAAGTCCAAACACTACTTCCCGGTCGACAGGCGTGATCCCCTGATCCCGCAAAATCCCCAGCTCACCGAACTGGGCAAGGCCTATGTGGTGGGCATAGATCAGACTCTGGTGGATATCGAAGCCCATGTGGACGAGGACTTTCTGAACCGGTACGGCCTGAGCAAGGGCCACTCCATGCTCATCTCCGACGACGTGGCCGAGCGGGTCTATGAAGAGCTCAAGGCCAACAACATGGTGGTGAGCGAGTTTGCCGGCGGCACTATAGGCAACACCATGCACAACTACTCTGTGCTGGCCGATTCCCACTCCATCCTGCTCGGGGTGATGAGCCAGGACATCCGCATCGGCAGCTACGCCTACCGCTATCTGTGCAACACCTCGTCCCGCGTCAACCTCGACTACCTGCAGCCGGTGGACGGCCCTGTCGGTCGCTGCTTCACCTTCATCACCGAAGGGGGCGAGCGCAGCTTTGGCATCAACGCCGGCAAGATGGACCACCTGGACGTGGCGCACATCCCGGAAGCCATCATCAAGGACTCCTCCGCCCTGGTGATCACCGCCTACCTGGTGCGCGGCGCCGACGGTACCCCCATGAAGGAGGCGGCCATGGCTGCCGTCCGTTATGCCCGCGAGGCCGGTGTGCCCGTGGTGCTGACCCTGGGCACCCGTTTCGTCATCGACGAGAACCCCCAATGGTGGCGTGATTTCATCAGCGAGAACGTGACAGTGCTCGCCATGAACGAGGACGAGGCCGAGGCCCTGACCGGGATCAAAGATCCGCTCGGCGCCGCCGACAAGGCGCTGGACTGGGCCGACATGGTGCTCTGCACCGCCGGTCCCATCGGCCTCTACATGGCGAGCTACACCGAGGAAGACTACAAGCGTGAGACCACCCATACCCTGCTGCCTGGCGTGATCCCCGAGTTCAACATGTATGAGTTCAGCCGCCCCATGGCCCGCGAGAAGTGCCGCAATCCGGCGCGGATCTACTCCCATATTTCCCCCTACATGGGCGGTCCGGAGAAGATCAAGAACACCAATGGCGCCGGGGATGGCGCCCTGTCCGCGGTGCTGCACGACATGGTGGCCAACGCCTATCACCGCATGAATGTGCCGAACTCCGCCAAGCACCTCTCCGAGTTCCTCACCTACTCCTCCCTGGCCCAGGTGTGCAAGTACGCCAACCGGGTGAGCTACGAGGTGCTGGCCCAGAGCAGCCCGCGTCTCTCCCGCGGCCTGCCGGAGAAGGAAGACAGCCTGGAAGAGGTGTACTGGGAGCGCTGATACCGTCATCCGGTCGACAACAAGAAAGGGTGCCACTGGGCACCCTTTCTTGTTTTTGGGGCTGGATCATGTTTTTGGCACTGCTTTTGCTGTCATCGTGGACAGGCCGCGCCATGGCGACATACCTTGTTAACAACATGTAGCTGGTTCGGGACTAGGGTATGTTGAGACAATGGAGTATCGGCCGGCGCCTGTCGCTGGTGACCCTGATGGTGCTGGCGCTGCTGGGACTGCTGCTGTTCTTCTGCCTGCAGATCTATCAGCAGGGGCTGATGGGGGAGAAGAGCCGTCAGACCCGGGCTCAGGTCGAGACCGCCTACAGCCTGGTGGCCGGATTCGAGGCCAGGGTACGCAAGGGGGAGCTCGACGAGGGGCGCGCCAAGGCCGAGGCCCTCGCGGCGATCAAGGGGCTGCGCTATGGCGAGGAGGATTACTTCTGGATCAATGACAGCCACCCCACCATGGTGATGCACCCCATGAAACCCGAGCTGGACGGCAAGGATCTCTCCGGGGTGGAGGACAAGCAGGGGCTCAGGCTGTTTGTGGCCTTCGCCGATCTGGCGAGGGCGCAGGGCGCGGGAGAGGTGGCCTACTACTGGCCCAAGCCCGGGGTGGAGGAGCCGGTGCGCAAGATCTCCTACATCAAGCGCTTCGCCCCCTGGGACTGGATCATCGGTACCGGCGTCTATGTGGACGACGTCGAGGCCCAGTATCAGGAGGTGCTGCGCACCCTGCTCGGGATAGGCCTGGTGCTGGCCATACTGCTGTTTGCCGTGGTCGGGCTCATAGTGCGCAGCATAGTGGTGCCCCTCTCCCAGTCGGTATCGGCCCTCGGCAACATCGCCAGGGGGGAGGGGGATCTGCGTTTTCGGCTGCCGGAGTCGGGCCGGGACGAGCTGAGCCAGCTCTCGGTCAACTTCAACCTCTTCGCCGGCCAGATGGCGCAGCTGGTGGGGCGCAGCCAGCAGATCACGGCCCAGAACCGGGAGCAGGCGCACCAGCTGGCCCAGATCGTCGACCGGACCGGCGCCATCGTCACCGGCCAGGAGCAGGACACCCTGCGGGTGGCCAGCGCCATGGAGCAGATGACGGTGAGCAGCCGGGAGGTGGGCCAGCACGCGGCCCAGGCCGCCGAGGCGGCGGACTCCGCGCTCAATCTCGCCCAGCACGGGCGTCAGGTGGTGGCCCAGACCAGGGAGACCATCAGCCAGCTGGCGGACGAGATGGTGGAGACGGTGCAGGCGGTGAGCCAGCTCGAGCAGGAGACCCAGCAGATTGGCTCCGTGCTCGACGTGATCCGGGGGGTGGCGGAGCAGACCAACCTGCTGGCCCTCAATGCCGCCATCGAGGCGGCCCGGGCCGGCGAGCAGGGGCGCGGCTTCGCTGTGGTGGCCGACGAGGTGCGCACCCTGGCGACCCGCACCCACAGCTCCACCGACGAGATCCGGCAGATGATCCTGCGGCTGCAGGAAGGGGCAGGCCGGGTGGTCAGCGGCATCACCCAGTTGCAGCAACTCTCCCGCTCCACCGCGGACAGGGCCGGTGATGCCGACGGCGCCATTCATGCCATCGATGGATCTGTGCACACCATCAATGCCATGAATAGCCAGATCGCCACGGCCGCCGCCGAGCAGAGCCGGGCGGCCGAGGAGATCAACCAGCGGCTGGTGGCCATCACCGAGTTGGCGGCGGATGCCCTGGCCCAGAACCGGTTGACCGAGCAGGCGGCAAGCCAGCTGGCGCTCTCTTGCGACGAGTTGGGGGCCCTGGTCGCCCAATATCGAACCTGATGGCGCTTATCCCCGCCTTTTTGGGGATAAGGCTTGAGTCTGGGGGGCTTTTGGGACACCATCAGCCCCATTATTGGCCAGCGTTGGCCGACAGCCTGCAAGAGAGAGACCCCCATGAGCAAACTAACTGACAATCTTGACGCCAATTTCCAGCTGTTCATCGAAGAAGTCCGCGAGTCGGGTCAGGTGTGGGGTCTGCGTTACGGTGAAGACTGGGTGGTGTGCCGCTCCGCTGAGTTCGAAGATGCCGACGTCATGCCGCTCTGGTCTGCCGAGGGTGATGCCCGTCTGCACTGCGTGGACGAGTGGGCGGATTACGAGCCGGAAGTGATCGAGCTCGAAGAGTTTCTCGACATCTGGATCAACGATCTGGACGAAGACGATGTGCTGGTCGGCCCGAACTGGAACGCCGATCTGGAAGGCCAGGAGCTCGAGCCCATCGAGCTGGCCAAGGCGCTGGTTGAGCTGGACGCCTGAACTGTGCTGCACTGATGGCCCCGACGCGGGTCATCGCTGAGATCAGAACCGACGGCTGCGAGGCCGTCGGTTTTTTTATGCCCGGCAAGGGCGCCAAGATGAGCGGGCGATTTGGCTTTGCACCCGTCACCGAGATGGGTCATCATCAACCCTTTGCCGATCGGGAGGTGCCATGTTTGTCTTTGACGTGACTACAGCGGCGGGCGCGCGGGCCCGGATCCGGGTGCAGGCGCTGGATTGGGGTCAGAGCGGTCCCGTGACCTTCCAATGCGACAGCGATGCCCTGGCCCTGGTGCTGCTGACAGGCTGCCGCTGTGATGCGGTGGGCTATTTCGATCTGCTGGCCGGTTGCAAGCCGCTCTATGTGGAGCAGTGGCTCGCCTATCTGCAGGAGAGCGGCCATCTCGACAAGCAGAGCTGCCAGCTGGAGAGCCCGTCCCAGGAGGACTATCTGGCCCGGGCGGGACTGGCGGACGAGGAGCTCAATGCCTTGCTCGGTCAGGTCTACAAGGTGGCCGGTTTCAATCGTCTGCAGATCAACCGTTACCTCAAGAACCGCCACAACCCGACCATGCTGGCGACCCGTTACGATCAGAAGGAGCTGGAGCGCTATCGCCAGCTCAATGACATCATTCTGACCCTGCTGAAGTTGAAACGTCCCCAGTGAAGACCCCCGGATGGGGAATGTCAGGCCTCAGCTCCTGGGGCCGTGCGATCAGATACCCCTGCAATCCGTCCACATACATGCCTTGCAACAACTGCTTCTGACCGAGCTCCTCCACCCCTTCCGCTATCACCAGACAGCCCATGCGATGGGAGACGTCGACTATCATCCGCACGAACTGCTGGTTGGCGATGTCCCGTTCCAGGGTGCCAAGCAGCAGCGGATCCAGCTTCACATAATCCGGCCTCAGCTCATGAAGCAGGGTGAAGGAGTCCATCCCCTTGCCAAAGTTGCGAATGGTGGAGCGACTGCCATGGCGCCTGAGCAGTTCAAACAGCCGCTTTCCACCGTTCATGTTGTGTTTCAGGTGCTCTTCATCCAGAGCGAAGACCAGATTGGCGCTGATGTTCGCATCCTTTTGCAGCTGGTGATCAAACCAGATCAAAAAGGCGCTGTTTTGCAGCAGGCAGCTGGAGAGGTTGAGCCCCCAGCGGTGGGTCTGCAGGTCGAAGGCACGATACTGGCGCATGACATGGGTGATCAGCATCTGCTCCAGCCGCATCAGCATTTCCAGTCGCTGTGCCATGGCAAAGAGCGTGTCTGTGGGGAGCTGTATGCCTTCTCGATTGCTGAAGCGGGCAGAGATGTCCTGGTAGGGCACCATGTCCCGATTGAACGCCTGCACCGGCTGGCTGAAGAGGGTGATGCAATCCGGCTGCGACAATAGATCCTCCAGCACTCTCTTCCAGTGCTGCTGGCCATGGAGGTTGCTGGAGTGATCATGTTGCTGGATGGCCCAGCCGTTGATGGTCTCAGTCTGAGCCCGTGCCAGGGCGAGATCTGCGCGAGCCAGGATAGCCTCGATATTCTGCGCGCGGGAGAGCTGGGTCAGCCCTGTGTAGGCCACATTTTCCAATTCCCGTTCCCGATGATAATGATCGAAGGCCCGCTTGAACTCCTGTCCCAGCAAATGGGGTGGAATGTTGATGTCAGAGGGGAGCAGCACCGCAAAATCAGAGCCCGAGATGCGATAGACCTGATGCCCGGGAAAGCGGTTGACCACCAGATTGATGAGGTTGGAAATATCCCTGATGTAGGCATCCCCGGACTGGAAGCCGCGCTGGGCATTGAGGCGGGCAAGCTCGGTGGCGCGGATCAGCACCAGGATGGCGGTCTGGGTCGTCTCCTGCAGCAGCAGCTCGGTGAGATCGCGCCTGAACGCATGACGGTTGCGCAGGCCCGTCATCTCGTCCTGGGTCGCCTGCTGTTGCAGTTCGCTTATCTGGCGATGTGCATCGAGTTCGGCTTCACTGAAGGAGGCAAGCAACTGGCGTAGCGCCGTTTGTGCCTGCGGGCTCTCCAGCATGGCGGGATCCCGTTGTTGCAGCGCCAGCAGCCAGCGCTGCTCCTGCCTCTCCCGCTCCCCCTTGCGCACGCTGTGGGTGAGCAAGAGCAGCAGGGAAAAGCCGATGAGAGTGGTCATCAGGACCAGCAGCAGGGTGAGGGGGGAGGCCGGAGGCGCAAGCCAGAGTCCCTGCAGCAACAGCATGGGAATGCAGACCAGGGCGCTGACCAGCAGCAGATTTCCCTCGTGTTTATTCAACATCGTTTCATCCTTGATGATGCTCGTGATGTAGAAATTCTAATCAAGCCGCCGGCACAAAGCTTGAGTACTCACGCAACTCCATGAAAAGGGCTGTCGGAAAGCCACTAAATGTGAGTGAAAACACTTTCACAGTTCGCAAAAAAAGCGAAGATGGGTTGAAAACAGCCCCAACAGAGCAGAGGTAGATATGTTGCTAGAACCCGTAGACACAGCCAAAGCACGGCAACTATTGAATCAGAGTATGGCCTTGGTGCTCGCAGGGGGACGCGGTAGTCGCCTGAAGCAGTTGACCGACAATCGCGCCAAGCCCGCCGTCCATTTCGGCGGCAAGTTCCGCATCATCGATTTCGTGCTTTCCAACTGCATCAACTCCGGCATTCGCCGGGTGGGTGTGGTCACCCAGTACAAGTCCCACAGCCTGCTGCGCCACCTGCAATCTGGCTGGTCCTTCCTGCGCTATCAGATGAACGAGTTCATCGATCTGCTGCCCGCCCAGCAGCGGGTGGACGAGGTGCACTGGTATCGCGGCACCGCCGATGCCATCTACCAGAACGTCGACATCATTCGTGACTACGGCCCCAAATACATAGTGGTGCTGGCGGGGGATCACATCTACAAGATGGACTATGCCGCCATGCTGCTCGATCACGTGCGCCTCGGCGCCAAGGTGACGGTGGCCTGCATCGAGGTGCCGCGCGCGGAGGCGTCCGCCTTCGGGGTCATGGACATCGACGAGCAGCGCAAGATCCGCGCCTTCGTGGAGAAACCGGCCAACCCGCCCGCCATGCCGGGCAATGACCAGATCTCCCTGGCCTCCATGGGGATCTACATCTTTGATGCGGAATACCTCTATCAGCTGCTGGAGGAGGACATCCACAATCTGGAGTCCAAGCACGACTTCGGCATGGACGTGATCCCGCGCATAGTGGGAGAGGGCAAGGCCTTTGCGCACCCCTTCACCATCTCCTGCGTCGGGGCCAAGGAGGGGCAAAAGCCCTACTGGCGCGACGTGGGGACCCTGGACTCCTTCTGGGAGGCGAACATGGATCTCGCCTCCGTGGTGCCCGAGCTCGACATCTATGACGAGAACTGGCCCATCTGGACCAGCCAGAACATGTCGCCCCCCGCCAAGTTCGTGCAGGACAGAAACGGCCAGCATGGCATGACCATCAACTCCATGTTCGCGGGCGGCTCCATCGTCAGCGGCTCCTTCGTGCTGAACTCCGTGCTCTTCACCAATGTGCGGGTGCACTCCTTCTGCACCCTGGATCAGGCGGTGATCTTCCCCGGGGTCGAAGTGGGGGCGGGCTGCCGCCTGCGCCGAGTGGTGGTGGACAAGGGCTGCAAGCTGCCCGATGGCCTGGTGGTGGGGGAGAACGCGGACGAGGATGCCCGTCGCTTCTACCGCTCCGAGCAGGGAATCGTGCTGGTGACCAAGGAGATGGTGGCCAAGCTCGACTGATGAGACCGAGAACAACAAAAAGGGAGCCTTGAAGGCTCCCTTTTTCATGCGGTCATCGCTGACTTATTCGCTGACGATGGCCTTGCCGGCCATCACCATAGCGGTGCCGTGCTTGCCACCGGCGGCGGTGACTTGCGGCACGCCGTCTTCGTCGGTGTCGCCACCGGCGCCGTCGATGACGTTCTCGCCGGAGTCGCCTACCCACTCGGCCATCTGCATGCCGCCGTTGACGGTGCCACGGAACCAGCTGACGTACTGGCCGGTCAGCTTGGCCAGCTCCAGCTCGGGTGCCTTCTCGCCCCCTTCGTTGCGCAGGTTCAGCATGGCAGAGCGCAGTGCGCCGGAGATGGCAGCCTGGGTCCAGGGGGTGTATTCACCCTGCTTGCCCGCCAGCCAGGTGCCCGCCTTGGCATTGAAGTAGGCCTTGTCGGTGGCGATGAAGAGATCCCGCGCGGCAGTGCGGTACTTGGCATCCGAGGTGGCCAGGAAGGCGGCGGTCAGGCCACGGATGGCAGCAAATTGCGCCTCTATGGATTGACCGGCATCCAGCGACCCACCCAGGGTCAGGCCGTCGTGGACCAGGCCGTTCTTGCCCACCAGCTTGCCGAGGATGAAGTCAGCCTGCTTGCGTACCAGCTCGAGGGCCTGTTGACCCTGCTGGGTCTTGAGGTTCAGCTCGCCGTTGTCACCGGCGGCGTAACCGACCGGCAGGGCATCCTGGGCGCGCTGGAAGATCTGCAGGGCGACCAGGGCGTAGGCGGCGTCGAAGGTGGTGACGTGAGCGCTCTGCTTGCCCTCTTGCCAGCTGTCCACCAGGGTACCGGCCTTGGGCTCGAAGTGCAGGGCGGCCAGGTTCTTGAAGGTCAGGTTGGAGAGGTTCTGGGCCAGGGAGAAGGCATCGCTGCCTGCCACTGCCTTGGCCAGATCATTGGCCTTGTTGGCAGCCGGTGCGGCGGCAAACGGCGCGCCGTCAAACACGGCATGGAAGGCCGGGTTCTGGTTGGTGTTGGCGCTGCGCTGATCGCTGAAGGCGTAGAACTCGGAGAGCGGCCACAGCAGCATCCAGGCATCGCGCAGCTGGGCGGAGCCGTCCACCACCTCCAGCTTGCCGATGGCACCGACGTCGTTCTTGCTGGTTTCGGTCACTTTCACCTGATGGGGGAAATAGACGACACCCTTGGCCGGATCGTACTGGGGGCTGATCCTGGCGCCGAGCTGCTTGCCATCGAAGCCGAGCTGGCCCTGCAGTATGGCCAGCTTGTCGATGGACTGCTCGGTCAGCATCATGCCGTTGAAGCCGTCGGCGGCGGAGACGCCGAGCTTGTGCTTGCCATCCTGATCCATGGTGGCGGACGCGGCTTCCACCTCTTCATCGCTCTCGGCCACGTGCATGCCGCCCAGGAAGTCCTGGGACCACATCACTTCCTTGAGCAGTATGCCGCCCACGGCCGCCGGCACCAGCAGGTTGTCACTGCCGCTCCAGCGCAGGGTGGCGTAGTCGCGGAAGTAGGCCGGGACCTGGGTCTTGACCGATTTCTCGGTGCCCTTGGCGGTCTTGATGGTGAGCTGATCGCCGTTGACCGGGGCGGCGTTCACCGCTTGGGCGAACTCCGGATTGGCGGAGGCATAGGGCAGGGAGAGGGGATACATGCCTTGGGGCACCTCATCGGCCGGGAAGCCGACCGCATCGGCCATGGCCAGCACCCGCTTGCCAAGGTCGGCCAGGGTGCCGCCACGGGCCTGGTTCTGCGGCCCGTTCACCAGGTGCGGACCCATGCCGGACTGGTAGTTGAGGGCGTACATCGCCTCTTCGGAGTATTCGTAGGATTCGATGCCAGCGGCGAAGTCGAAGGGAGTCGGTTCATCGGCGCGGTTGGCGTCCAGCACGTCCAGATCCAGCCCCAGGGCTTCGGCCAGCGGCTCGCCGGAGAGTTCGAATTCGGTATAGGCCAGCATGCTGGCGGCGGTGTTGAAGGTCTTGTCTTCCACCTTGACGGCAGCGTGCGCGGCGCTGCTGAGCAGTGCACAGGCGATCGCCTGCACCAGTACGGTTTTTCTCATGTCCTTTTCACCCATATGTTTGATTTTATTATGACGCTTCTCATGAATCTAAATGAGAATGGTGTGCATTATGAGGCAAGGGAGGAAACTTTAGAAGCGAAAAACCGCGCCCCTGGGTCCTGGGGAGAGGGGGGCGCGGCGGCAGGGGTTACATCAGCTTGAAAGGGATCACCAGACGACCGGGCTCCACCTTGAGGGCCTCGACCTTCTCCTTGATACGCGCCTCGTTCTTGCGACTGCCATCCAGCCGATAGACAGGGGTCTGGGAGAGGAAGAGGGAGAGGGACTGGTTGAAGGTGGGCAGCAGCGGCGTGAGGGCGGCCCCCACGTTGGCCGGCTCTGTCTTGACCGAGATGAGTTCGAGGTCACGCAGGTAGATGGCGCCCTGCTCGGCCACATAGTCCGGGCGGGCACTGAGGGAGAGGCGGATCTTCATCTGCTGGCTGCCAAGGGGGCTCGCCACCTCTAGATCACCGGCGGCATCCAGCTCTACCCGATCGGCGCGGGTGCGACCGATGCGACTCTCCATGTCGTCCAGGCGGATCTTGCTCGACATGATGCCGGGGATCCCCAGCTGTTTCTCGAAGGCGACTCGCTCCTTGAGGTACTGGTTGATCTCGCCCTCGCTGACGCTGTACTGGGTGAGGGAGCAGGCCGCCAGCAGCAGGGCGAAGGGGAGCAGAAGCAGGTGCTTTAACATGGGAAGGTTCCATCAAATGGGTGGCAACAACAGATGGCGCCATCTTAGGGGCAAAGCGGGTCGGCCGCCAGTGGGGGAAGACTGACCCCGTTTCTGTCGCATCCCCCATATGGGGATGGCAATTCGTGTTCATTCGAGTAGCGTTGCCACCCCCTGCGCCAGCAGGCCCGCCGCGGCGCCATAGTGCCAATACCCATAGAAAACCCCCTGTTTTATCGACTCAAAATCCCATTGACCCCGTGATTTCAAAGCGAGTATTTTACCGCCGCACAAAATCAAACTGATAATCATTATCATTTTGAATCTTTTTGAGGGTGTAACGTGAATACTCGTGTAATGGAAAATGGCGCACCTGCCGAGGCGGACACACCGCCAGACTTTTTGTTTACCTCAGGCCTGGGGAGCCTTGGTGCCTATGACCTGGGTCAACCCATAGTGACCCCCGCCGGTGACTGGCCTCTGCTGGCGCAGCAGATAACCCGGGCCCTCGATGCCGCCAGGGCCGCCGGCCAGGCCAACCCCTTGCTCATCGGTGCCTTCGCCTTCGATCCGGCGGAAGCCTCCTGCCTCTATGTGCCCGGCCGCTATGAGCGGGGGGAGCGCGTCGCGCCAAAAGAGCGGGCCACCGAGACCAACAGCGTCATCGCGGTGCAGAGCACCCCGGCGTCGGGTGAATTCAAGGCCTCTGTTAGCGCGGCGCTGGATGCGTTCGCCCAAGGCAAGCTCGCCAAGGTGGTGCTGTCGCGCAAGCTGATCCTCACCCTGCACAAGCCCGCCGACCCCGAGCGGGTGCTGGCCCACCTGATGGCCCAGAATCCCCACGCTTTCCACTTCTCCCTGCCGCTCGGCCAGGGCCGTCGCCTGCTTGGGGCCAGCCCCGAGCTGCTGCTGCGGGTCAGCGGGGGAGAGGTCTTCACCCACCCGCTGGCGGGTTCCGCCAGACGGGCGAGCGAACCGGCGCAGGACGAGGCGGTGGCCCGGGAGCTGCTGGCCTCTCGCAAGGATCAACATGAACACAAGTTGGTGATCGACGAGATCCGCCGGGTGCTGACGCCTCACTGCCGCGAGCTGGCGATCCCCCCAGGTCCCACCCTGATGAGCACCGACACCCTCTGGCATCTGGGCACCCCCATCGCCGGCCAGCTGCATGGCAGCGACGCCTCAGTGCTCTCCCTTGCCTGCCAGCTCCATCCCACCCCGGCCCTGTGTGGTTATCCCACGGATCTGGCGCGCCAGTTCATCCGCGAGCAGGAGCCCTTCAGGCGCGCCCTGTTCAGCGGCATCGTCGGCTGGTGTGACAGCCAGGGCAACGGCGAGTGGGCCGTGGTGATCCGCTGCGGCGTGCTCGATGGTCATCAGGTGGAGCTGTTTGCTGGCGCCGGCATAGTGGCGGGGTCGGATCCCGCCATGGAGTGGGCCGAGACCGGTACCAAGCTGGGGACCATGCTAAAAGCCCTGGGCCTGGATTTGGAGGTAGCGCAATGAGCGATGCCAACCGCTTCCTGCCCTATACCCGCTGGCCCGCGGAACTGGCCAAGCAGTACCGCGCCAAGGGTCATTGGCGCGGCGAGCCGCTGACCGCCATGCTGCACCGCCAGTGCGAAGTGGCGCCGGATGCCGACGCCATCCTCTGTGGCGAGCGCAGCTTCAGCTATCGCGAGCTGGACGCGGCCTCGAGCCGACTGGCCGGGCGGCTCGCCCGCCATGGCCTGGGGGTGGGGGACACGGCTCTGGTGCAGCTCCCCAACGTGGCCGAGTTCTATCTGGTGTTTTTTGCCCTGCTCAAGGCCGGCATAGCGCCGGTCAATGCGCTCTTTAGCCACAACCGGCTGGAGCTGGCCTCTTACGCCGAGCAGATCCGGCCCAGGCTCTTTATCGGCTCGCTCGCCCATGCGCTGTTTGCCAACGGGGATCGCCACAGTGACCTGTTGCTAGGCATAGGCGCCGAGCTGGTGCTGCTGGATGGCGACGCGGGGGAGTTGGGGCTGGCTCACTGGCTGAGTGATCTGGCCAGGAGCGAAGAGTTGCCCATCCCCGCCTATGGCCCGAGTCCGGCGGACGAGGTGGCCTTCTTCCAGCTCTCCGGCGGCAGCACAGGCACCCCCAAGCTCATTCCCCGCACCCACGATGACTACCTGTACAGCGTGCGCCGCAGCAACGAAATCTGTGGCCTCGGCCCCCATACCCGCTATCTGTGCGCCCTGCCGGCCCCCCACAACTTCCCCTTGAGCTCCCCTGGTGCCTTGGGGGTGTTCGAGGCGGGCGGCGCCGTGGTGCTGGCGCAAGATCCCGGCCCTATGAGCTGCTTCCCGCTGATCGCCCGCCACCAGGTCAACCTCTGCTCCCTGGTGCCGCCGGCGGTCTCCCTCTGGTTGCAGGCCGCCGAATCTGATCCGTCCGTCCGCAGTCAGCTTGAGAGCCTCGACCTGCTGCAGGTGGGCGGCGCCAAGCTCGCCGAAGCTGTGGCGCGCAAGATCACCCCGCTGCTCGGTTGCCGGCTGCAGCAGGTGTTCGGCATGGCGGAGGGGCTGGTCAACTACACCCGGCTGGACGACCCCGACGAGAAGGTGATCCACACCCAGGGCCGTCCCATGAGCCCGGACGACGAGGTGCGCGTGCTGGACGAGGCGGGCAATCCGGTCGCCCCGGGCCAGCCCGGTGCCCTGCACACCCGCGGTCCCTATACCTTCCGCGGTTACTACCAGAGCCCGGCTCACAACGCCCGGGTGTTTGATAGCGAGGGCTTCTACTGCTCCGGAGATCTGGTGGTACAGGATACCGATGGTTACCTCACGGTCGTGGGGCGACAGAAGGATCAGATCAACAGAGGCGGCGAGAAGATAGCGGCGGAAGAGGTGGAAAACCAGCTGCTGCACCATCCGGCCATCACCCAGGCGGCCCTGGTCTCCATGCCTGACAGCGCCATGGGGGAGAAGAGCTGCGCCTTTATCGTCAGCACGGATCCCGGGTTGACGCCGCTCGCCTTGCGCAAGTTTCTACGCGAACGCGGCGTGGCGGACTTCAAGCTGCCCGACCGTTTCGAAACCCTGGATGCACTGCCCATGACGGCGGTGGGCAAGATTGACAAGCAGGGGCTGCGGGCGCGCATCGCGCAAGTCATCGCCGCCAGCCAATCCCTGACCACAGCTTAAAACTAAAAAGGAATCATGACGTTATGGCTATCCCAACCCTGAACAACTACGCCATGCCCAGCCAGTGGAAGGCCAACAAGGTCGACTGGATCCTGGATCCCAAACGCGCCGCCCTGCTGATCCACGACATGCAGGAGTACTTCACCGCCTTCTATGGCGAAAACAGCCCGCTGATCGCGGCCCTGACCGAGCGCCTGGTCGCCGTGCGGAAGCAGTGCAAGGCCCTCGGCATTCCGGTTTTCTACACCGCCCAACCCAAGGATCAGGCCCCCGAGGACAGGGCCCTGCTCAACGACATGTGGGGGCCGGGCCTGAACAAGAGCCCCGAGCTGCAGCAGGTGGTGGCAGCACTGCGCCCGGAGCCTGACGACACAGTGCTGGTCAAGTGGCGTTACAGCGCCTTCCAGCGCTCCGAGCTCGAGCAGATGCTCAAAGAGCTGGGACGGGATCAGCTGATCATCGGCGGCATCTACGGCCATATCGGCTGCATGATGACCGCCTGCGACGCCTTCATGCGCGACATCCAGCCCTTCTTCCTGGCGGACGGGGTGGCAGACTTCTCCCTGGCCGACCACCAGATGGCGCTGGACTACGTGGCGACCCGCTGCGGCAAGGTGATCCCCTGCGAGGAGGTGCTGGCGCTCGCCCCGGCCTCCGCTTCTGCTGCCCAGCCCACCAACCCCTTGCTGACCAATCCGCTCCTGACCTATGAGGGGCTCAAGGCGCGGCTGTTGAGTCATATCGACGAGGAGGAAGGGGAGTTTGACCCGGACGAGAACCTTATCGACTACGGCCTCGACTCGGTGCGTATCATGTCCCTGCTCACCGAGTGGCGCGCCGCCGGGGTGGAGCTGGGCTTCGTGGACTTGGCCAAGCTGCCGACCCTCAACGGCTGGTGGCGCCTGATCGACGCCAAGCTGGCCGAGCAAAAAAAACTGGAGGTGGTGCAATGAGCCGCTTCCCTCTGACCATACCCCAGCAGGGGCTCTGGTCCGGACATCTGCTCAACGACGACAAGGCGATGTTCAACACCGCCGAGTGCATCGCCTTCGACGGCAAGGTCGACGCTGCCGTGCTGGTGGCTGCGCTCACCCGGGCTGTGGGTGAGTGCGAGGCGCTCAAGGGCCACTTCGAAGAGGATGGGGAGGCGGTCTGCTTCGTCTCGGACGAGGCACAGCTCGCCTATGGCGAGGTGAACCTTGCGAGTGACGACGAGGCGCTGGCCCGCGCCTGGGCCTGGGCCGATCTGCGCCGCCCGTTCGAGTTGACCCAAGAGGCGCCCTGCCGCTTCGCCCTGTTGCGCGGCCCCGGCCGCGATTACCTCTACAGCTGTGTGCACCACATAGCCCTGGACGGCTTTGGCACCACTTTGCTGTTCCAGCGCATCGCCGAGCTGTACGGGGAAGGGTTGGCAGGGGCTGTGCCGTCGCCATCGCCGTTTGGCCTGCTGGACGAGGTGCTGGCCGAAGAGGCGAGCCGCGAGGAGAGCGGCAAGAACGCCGCCGCCCGCGCCTTCTGGCAGGAGCAGCTGCAAGGCTGGCCCGAGGTGACATCCTTTGGCGAGACCCGTGCCCCCATCGCCGCCGAGTTTATTCGCGAGAGCCGTCCCCTGCCGGCGGCGCTGTGGCAGGCCCTGACCGGCTTTGCCGACGAGCACAAGCTGGGCTGGCCCGATCTGCTGCTGGCCGGCCTCTCTGCCCAGCTCTCCCTTGCCAGCGGCCAGAGCCAGACCCTGCTCGGCCTGATGATGATGAACCGCATCGGCTCGGCATCGTTGACAGTGCCCTGCATGCAGATGAACATCACTCCCCTTGCCCTCGATCTTGGTGAAGAACTGGATCTGGCGGGGGCGGCCGGCGCCGTGGCCAAGGCCAAGCGCGGCGTGCGCAAGCATCAGCATTACCGCTACGAGCTGCTGCGCCGCGACCTCGGCCTGGTGGGGGGCGAGAAGCGGCTGTTCGGCCCCCTGGTCAACATCATGCCGTTCGATCACGCCCGCCGCTTCGGGCCGCTCGAAGCCCATATTCTCAACATCAGCGCCGGGCCGGTGGAGGATCTCACCATCGAAGTGCAGGTCGGCGCCGATGGCCAGCCACGCCTGGATCTGGACGCCAACCCTGGCTGCTACCGGCAGGGGGATCTGGCGGCCATCGCCGATACCCTGTTCACCCTGCTGGGCCGCTGGCTGGCCGAGCCCGCCCAGACCCTGGGAACGCTCAAGGCCGACTGGCTGGCCGAGCAGCGAGCCAGGACCCTGATCGCCGGCCCCGCCCATGAAGCTCTCCAGGTGCGGCCTGTGCTGGAGGCGCTCTGCCATTTCGCCGCCCAGACCCCGGACAAGATCGCGCTGGAGCAGGGAGAGGTCCGCTTCAGCTACGAGGCGCTGCTGGCCAGATCCGAACAGATGGCGGCCGCCCTGCAGGCCGCAGGCGTAGCCCCCGGCGACAAGGTGGGGGTCATGCTGGCCCGCACCCCCCAGGCCATCTTCGCCCAGCTGGCGGTGCTGCTGGCGGGCGCCGTCTATGTGCCCCTCGACCCCGAGCAGCCGCTGGAGCGCCAGGGCAATATTCTGCGGCTGGGGGAGGTCAAGACCCTGATCACCCAGGCCGAGTACCGTCACAAGCTGGCCAGCCTGTTTGAGGGGCGCACGCTGCTGGCGGGGGATCTGGTGAGTGGCGATCGGCTCAACCAGCCGGCCGCCGGCCGCGCCGTCGCCTACCTGATGTTCACCTCGGGTTCGACCGGCCTGCCCAAGGGGGTGGCAGTGAGCCACGGCGCGCTGGATCATTTCGCCGCCGCCGCCCGCTGCCGTTATCGCCTGGATGAAGAGGCGCGGATGCTGCAATTCGCTCCCTTCAACTTCGACGCCAGCATCGAGGAGGTGTTCGCCACCTTGAGCGCCGGTGCGACCCTGGTGCTGCGCACCGACGCCCTGCTCGAATCCATGCCCGCCTTTGCGGCCGGGGTGGAGCAGATGGGGATCACCCACCTCGACCTGCCCACCGCGTTCTGGAACGAGTGGGTGGTGGCGCTGACGGCGGGCCAGGCCCATATCCCGGCCAATCTGGCCACCGTCATCATCGGCGGCGAGGCGGTCTATCCCGAGCAGCTGGCCCAGTGGCAGCGCCAGGGCCGCTCCGATGTGCGCCTGTTCAACACCTACGGCCCCACCGAAACGACCGTGGTGGTGACCACTCAGGAGTTGCAGCAGGAAGACCCCAGCCAGACCCAGCTGCCCATAGGCCTGCCGCTGCCCGGCATGCAGGCGCTCATTCTGGGGACGGGGGAGCAACCCGCCAGCGAGGGGGAGCTGGTGCTGCTCGGCCCGCAGCTGGCCAACGGCTATGTGGGGGGCGTGCAAGGCAGCTTCGATACCTTGCGGGTTGGCGCGGAGCAGATGCCCGTCTATCGCACCGGCGATCGGGTGCGCTTGGTGGCCGGCCGGCTGGTCTACCTCGGCCGGCGCGACAACGAATTCAAGATAAGCGGCTATCGCATCCAGCCCGGCGAGGTGGAGGCCCAGCTGCTGGCCCTGCCGGGGGTGGACGAGGCCTGCGTGCAGGGGGTGAGCATCGGCAGCGTGCGCCGGCTGGTGGCCTTCGTGGCAGGGCCGGAGCGCGACAGCCGGGTCATCAAGGCGCAGTTGGCCAGGGTGCTGCCTGCCGCCATGATCCCCACCGACTATCGCCACTATGACCAGCTGCCCCGTACCGGCTCCAACAAGCTGGATCGCAAGGCCCTGCTGGCCCAGTACCAGTCTACGGATGAGGCGCTGACACTCGGCAGTGAGACCGAGAACAGAGTCGGCGCCATCTGGCAGCAGATCCTGGGGCTCGCCACCATGGCGCCCACGGACAACTTCTTCGAACTGGGGGGCCAGTCCCTGCAGACCATACAGATAGTGAACCGGCTCGGCGCCGAGTTCGGGGTGCAGGTCAAGGTCTCCGATGTGTTCGATCACCCGCGCCTCGACGACTTCTGCCGTTTCCTCGACGGTCTGCTTTCCGAGGATGAAGAGAGCGTGGAGATGGTGTGGTGATGAGCAAGGAGCAACAAGCAATGGCCTTTGATTTCACTGGCAAGCGGGTCTGGGTGACCGGGGCCGGACGCGGCATCGGCCGCGAGGTGGCGACGCAGTTCGTGGCAGCCGGCGCCTGTGTGGTGGGACTGGATCTTGCGTTTCCCGAAGCCGACTACCCCTATGCCACTCACTTGCTCGATATTGGCGACTCGGAGGCGGTCAACGCCTGCTGCGAGCAGCTGCTGGCAGACGGCGGGCTCGATGTGCTGGTGAACGGGGCCGGGGTGCTGCGCCTCGGCCCGACCGACGCCCTGAGCGATGACGACTGGCACGACTGCATGACGGTCAACGCCAGCGGCGTCTTCTATCTGCTGCGGGCCCTGGTGCCCCACTTCAAGGGGCAGCGGCGCGGTGCCATCGTCACCATCGGCTCCAACGCCGCCCATGTGCCGCGCATGCAGATGGCGGCTTACTGCGCCTCCAAGGCGGCGGTCACCAGTCTGACCCAGACGGTGGGGCTGGAGCTGGCCCCCTTCGGCGTGCGCGCCAACTTGGTGTCGCCGGGCTCGACGGATACCCCCATGCTGCGCGGCATGCTGCCAAGCGAGGAGGCCATGGCCCGCACCATCGCCGGGTTGCCGGAGCAGTTCAAGCTCGGCATCCCCCTGCGCAAGGTAGCCACCCCGGCGGAGATCGCCCATACCGTCCTCTTCCTGGCCTCGGATCTGGCCAGCCACATCACGCTGCAGGATCTGGTCGTCGACGGCGGCGCCACACTAAGTGCCTGATTGCACACCGCCTAGAAGCGCCAGAGGTAATTTATGAACAATATGATTTTGCTGTTGAAACAGCTGGAACGGCAGGGAGTGAAGCTGGCTCTGAACGACAAGGGCCAGCTCATCTCCCAGTCGAGCAAGGAGGCGGTGACGCCGGCTATCGGCGCCACCATCAAGGCGCACAAGGATGAGCTGGTGCGCTGCCTGGCGGCCCGCGTCGCCTTCGAGGCACCTATCGAGGTGCAAGGGGCATTGAGCGGCCCGCTCTCCTCCTCCCAGAGCGGGCTCTGGTTTATCGAGCAGTACGAGGAGGCCTCCCACCTCTACAATATGCCGGTCTATTTCAGGGTGAGCGGCGAGCTGGACACGGCCGCCCTGGAATTTGCCTTCGATCACCTGTTCGCCCGCCACCCCAGCATGCGCACCCGTTTCGTCAAGGACGAGGCGGGCAGGGGGGCGCAGGAGATCCTGCCCCACACGCCCTTCAAGCTGCAGATCGAGGACGTGAGTGAGCAGCCCGCAGCCGAGCGGGAGGCCTATGTGGCCAGGCGGGTACGCGAAGAGATTGGGCGCCCCTTCTCCCTGACCCAAGGGGACCTCAGCCGGGTCAACCTTATCCGGTTGGGGACTCATGAACATGTGCTGCTCATCACCCAGCACCACATCATCTCCGACGGCTGGTCGGTCAAGAACATGTTCGCGGATCTCAAACGCGCCTTTCTGGCCCACCAGAACCGGGAATCCTTGAGCGTGCCCGAGTTGCCGCTCACCTACCTCGACTATGCTCGCTGGTTCAACTCACCGCGTTTTCTCGATTATCACGCCGAATTCAAGCCGTTCTGGGTCGACAGGCTCAGTGGCAGCCCCGAAGTGCACGGTCTGCCGCTCGACAAGCCGCGCCCGGCCCATCAGGCCAGCGGCGGCGAGCTGGTCTTCTCCACCATAGACAACGGGCTGTGGGAGAGCTTCAAGCGCCTCTGTCAGCGTCACAGCACCTCCAACTTCATCGGCCTGCATGCCCTGTTTGCCCTGCTGATGGTGCGCCAGAGCGGCGAGAAGGAGGTGGTGATCGGCACGCCGCTGGCGTACCGCGAGCGCCACGAGATAGAGTCCCTGGTGGGCTTCTTCGTCAATACCCTGGTGCTGCGCACCCGGCTGGAGGGGCGCCCCAGCTTTGTCGACTATCTGCAGCAGTGCCGGGAGGAGGATCTGGCGGCCTTCGATCACCAGCTCTACCGCTTCGAGGCGCTGGCCGAGGCCATTGGCGCCGATCGCACCACCGCCATCAACCCCATCTTCCAGATCATGCTGGTCTATCAGGCCAAGGTGGATTTCAACGATCTCATCCCCGGCTGCCAGCTGGTGGAGGAGACCTCGCCTGTGCTGCCGGCCAAGACCGACATCTCGGTCAAGGTGACCGAGCTGATGGACTCTGTCCGGGTAGACTGGCTGTTTGCCACCGCCCTGTTCGAGCGAGAGACCATCCAGGCCTACGCCGATCGCCTGCTGCACCTGATGCGCGCCGTGGTGGCGGCCCCCGAGACCGATATCTGGCAACTGCCGCTGGAGGCGGGCACCGACCAGGCCGCGCTGGCCGCCGAGCTCGCCAGCCTGCCACGGGACTACCCCAGCCGCGACACCCTGCTTTGCCACATCGAGCGCCGGGCCGCGCAGTTCCCCGACTCGCTGGCAGTGAGTGACGGCGAAGGCGCCCTGATTTACGGCGAGCTGGAGGCGCGCGCCAACCGGCTGGCCCACTGGCTGCTGGCCCGAGGTGTAACGCCGGGGAGCGCCATCGGCATCCAGGCCAAACGGGATGTGGCCTTCGTGGTCGCCCTGCTCGCCTGCTGGAAGGCGGGGGCGGCCTATGTGCCGCTGGATCCTGCCTATCCCGCCGAGCGACTGGCCCATATCCTGAGCGACGCCAGCATTGGGCTGGTGCTGGGGGGAGAGCCGGATGCCCGGCTCGCCGAGGCCATCAAGGGCACAGATGCCGGTTACCACGGCCTGCATCGGCTGGCGCTGGATGGGCTGCCAACCAGCACGCCCGCCATCCCCCGGGACGCCGCCATGCTGGCCCAGATCATCTACACCTCCGGCAGCACCGGCCTGCCCAAGGGGGTCATGGTGGAGCAGGGCAGCCTGGTTAACCTGATGGCGGATCACGGCGATCGCATCGCTCTTGATCAGGACGGGGCCATGTTCAACTGCATGTCCCTCTCGTTCGATGCGGGCAACATGACAACTCTGCTGCCACTCTACTGCGGCGCGGCCCTGCACTTCGGCGAGCCGGGCGAGGGGGTGATCGGCGCCGCGATCGCGCGGGGTGCCAGCCATATGATTTTGCCGACCGCCCTGCTCGCGAACCTGTTGCCGCCGACGGATCTCGGCTCCCTCAAGGCCATAGGGTTTGGTGGCGAAGCCTGCCCGAGCAGCCTGGTGGAGCGCTGGGGAGAGCGGGTGGCGCTGTTCAACATGTACGGCCCGACCGAGTGCACAGTCACGGCGCTCTGCGCGCGGCTCGTGCCGGGTCAGCCCATAACCATCGGCCAGCCCATCAGCAATTTAAAAGCGCTGATCCTGGACGAAGGGGGCAACCTCTGCCCCGTCGGTGTGCCCGGTGAGCTCTGCCTGAGTGGTCTGGGTCTTGCTCGTGGCTACCTCAATCTGCCTGAGCGAACCCAAGAGACTTTTATCGAGCTGGCTCTCGACGGTCGTACCCATCGCCTCTACCGCACCGGCGATCGGGCGCTCAAGCGCCGCGACGGCAAGGTCCAATATCTGGGCCGGATTGATGAGCAGATCAAGCTGCGCGGCTATCGCATCGAGCCCGGCGAGATAGAGACGCAAGTCGCCGCGCTGTGTCCGGCCATCCGCCAGATCAAGGTAGTGGTGCAAGAGGGACGCCTGCTGGCGTACGCCTGCCTGCATGAGGGGGCGAGCGAGCCGGACGGCGAGGCCCTGTTGCAATGGGCCGGCGAATGCCTGCCCGAATACATGGTGCCGGTGCGGCTCTGCTGGCTGCCCGAGATGCCGCTCACCCCCAACGGCAAGCTGGACCTGCGCCGCCTGCCTGCCATTGACTGGCAGGAGAGCAAGAGCGAGCCACAAAGCGAGCTGGAGCAGACTGTGCTCGCCATTTGGCAAGGGGTGCTCAAGCAACCGCTCGGGGTGGAGGATGACTTCTTCCGTTTGGGGGGCGATTCTATCCTCAGCATCCAGCTCACCACCCGGTTGCGGGATGCGGGGCTGCACTGCAGCGTCAAGGACGTGTTCGAGGCCAAGACGGTGCGCCGCCTCTGCCGCCAGCTCGGCCAGCAGCAGGCGGTCAGCCACCAGACCGAACAGGGCAACCTGGTCGGCGAGTTCCCGCTCCATCCCATCCAGCACTGGTTCTTCGAGCAGGGCTTCGCCAAGCCCGGCCACTGGAATCAGGGGGTGATATTGCGCCTGCCCGCCGGGATCGATGATGACACCCTGGCCGGCTGGCTGACCACCTTGCGCCAGCATCACGACGCCCTGCGTCTGGCGGTGACCCCGACCGGCCAGCGCTATCTGGCCGAGCTGGCGCTGCCGCCCTTGCCGACCCTGGATGCAGGAACACTCGGCGGGGCTGAACTGCAGGCCCGCCTGACCGAGCTGCAGGGGGATCTCGATCCCGCCAGCGGCCACACCCTGGCCTGGGCCCGCCTGCGCAACCTGGCCATAGAGGGTGAGGCCGATCCTGTGGAGGGGCTTTTCCTCGCCTTCCATCACCTGGTCATAGATGCGGTCTCCTGGCGCATCCTGGCCGAGGATCTCGCCCGGGTTAGCAGGGGCGAGCCCCTGCCCGCCAAAGGCAGCAGCTATCGCCAGTGGGGCGAAGGGCTGGCCGCCTACGCCCTGCGCGAAGAGGATCAGCTGGCGTTCTGGCTGGCCCAGGGGGAGGGCAGCCAGCAAGGCCTGCTGGAGGCCGAACGCGCCGAAGATGGCCGCGCCGCCGCCAGCCTGCTGCAACTGGACAAAGAGACCACGGCCCGCTTGATAGACCCGGCCAACCAGGCCTACTTCACCCGGGTGCCCGACCTGCTGCTGGCGGCACTGACCCGTACCCTGAGCGAGCTCGGTTACGGCAACCGTCACTGTGTGATGCTGGAAGGGCACGGCCGTGAGGCCATCGATGCTGAACTCGATGTGAGCCGCACCCTGGGTTGGTTCACCAGCACCTACCCGCTGGCGCTGGCCGATGAGCCAGAGTGGGATGCCCTGGTCTGCGCCACCAAGGAGCGGCTGCGGGCCGTGCCGGACAAGGGGGTGGGCTTCAACGCCCTGCGGCTGCACCATCCCCGCGGGCAGGAGTTACCGCAAGCCCTCATCGTCTTCAACTACCTGGGGGTCAGCCATCAGGGCGTTGCAAGTCAAGCCTGGCAGCCCCTGCCGATGGCACCGGGGTCACCCAGCTCCCCCGACAACCTGCCGCGGGAGCTGGTCAGCCTGCACGGGGGCGTCTATGACGGCCGCCTCACCCTGCGCCAGGTGGGCGCTCTCAATCAGCTGGCGAGCGACGCCCTGATGACACGGCTGGCGGCCAATATCGAGGCCCTGGTGGTGCACTGCTGCGCCCAGAAGGCCCCGCGCCACACCCCGAGCGACTTCCCGGGGCTTGGCCTCTCGCAAGCCGCGCTCGACCAGGTGCTGAGCGGGCGCGAGGTGGAGACACTGCTGCCCATGACCTCCTTGCAGCAGAGCATGCTCCATCACAGGGCGCTGGCGCCTCGTGACACGGCTTACCACCTGCAGACCGAGATCGACTATCACCAGCCGCTGGATCTGGCGGTCTATCGTCAGGCCTGGCAGGGGCAGATCGCCCGCTGGCCCGCCCTGCGCAGCGAACTGGTGCTGGCGGACGGGGTCGCGTTGCAGCGCATCCTGCAACGGGCCGAGCTGCCGTTCCACTATCAGGATCTGGTGGGGGATGCGCAGGCCGAGGCCCATATCGCGGCCTATCGCCAGCAGGATCTGGCCCGCCCAATTCCGCTCGAGCAGGCTCCCTTGCTGCGGGTAGCCTGCTTCAAACTGGCGCCCGATCACCACAAGGTTGTCTTCAGTGCCCACCATGGCGTGCTGGATGGCTGGAGCGGCCCTGTGCTGCTGGGCAGCCTGCACAGTCACTATCAGCAACTGATGAAGGGCCAGCTGCCCCAGGCAGAGCCAGATACCGCCTGGCTGGAATTTGGCCGCCATATCGCGAGCCAGGCCCGCACCGCTGAGGCCTACTGGCAGGGACGTGCCGAGCTGCTGGCCAAGCCCAACGATCTCTCGTGCCTGTTCGGGGTGGCGCTGGAGCCACAGCTGACCCAGCGCTATACGCAACATAAGCCTGCGGTGTGCGGCCAGCCCCTGGCACCGCACATGTCGGCTCGACTGGAAGCCCGCGCCCGCGAGTTGGGGGTGACCCCGGGGCTGCTGGCCCAATACGCCTGGCATCGGCTGCTCGCTCGCCAGTGCGGCGACGAGGTCACCCTGGTGGGCAACGTGACCCCGGGCCGGGACTATCCCATCGATGGGATCACCGCGAGCGTCGGCCTCTACATCAACAGCCTGCCGCTCAGCCTGGATTGGCGCACCGAGTTGAGCCTGGCCGAGCATATAGCCAGGCTGCAGTCGGATTTGATGGCCCTCAATGAGCACGGCACCCAGTCGCTCTCGGCGCTGACGAAAGGCAGGGCGCGTCTGTTCCTGAGTCTGTTCGTGTTCGAGAACTACCCCATGCCGGCGGCGCCTGCTGCCCCCGAGCCCCATCAGCTGGTGCCGCAGTTTGGCACTGTGGTGGAGAAGGTGGAGCTTCCGCTCTCCCTGGTGGTCAATGCCCGGGGCGGCCAGCTCAACCTGCGCCTCGAGTTCGACGGGGATCTGATCCCCATGGCGAAGGCTGAAGCCGTGCTGGCCGCCTGGATAAGAGAGCTTGAATGGCTGGCGCAGGCGGACCTGAGCCAACCGGCCAAACCGGCGGCGGCCGTGCTATCCCCAGCGCAAGGGGCAGCCACACCATCGGCAGTCACACAGGTGGCCGCTTACAGGGCTGAGTCCGGGCTGGTTCAGCCACCGGCCGAGGCCCGCGTTCTGGTGGCCCTGTGGGAGCGCCATTGCGGCGTGCCCGGTGTCTGGCAGCAGAACCTGCAGGATCTTGGGGTGGACTCGGTGCAGCAGCTTGCCCTGCTGGCGGCCCTCAATGAAGCCTTTGCCGATGGGCGGGCCCCCCTCAGCCTGGGGGATCTCAAGACATACGGCTCCCCCTGCCGGCTGTTCAACCATTGGCTGGTGCGCCAGCCCGAGGATGTGCTATGACGATGGCGATAGGCTCAGGCAAGGGGGTCGGGGCAAGGGAGCACTCCCTCGGCTCTCGGCTGGCGGCTTGCCTCGCCGCCACCCCGCTGGCCCCCGCCATCCGCCTGGGCGGGGTCGGTATGACTGAGCAAGGCATAAGTGAGCACGGCATGGGCGAGGCTGGCCCCGGCGCCTGCCTCAACTATGGCGAGCTCAGCCTGCGGGTCGGTCAGATCGCCGCCCGCCTGCAGGGGCTGGCGGTGGGAGAGCGGGTTGGCCTCTATCTGGCGCGCAGCCCGGATCTGGTGGCCAGCCTGCTGGCCTGCCTGCGGCTCGGCCTCACCTTTGTGCCGCTCGAGCCTGACTTTCCGCTGGAGCGGCTGCAGGGGATAGCCCGTCAGGCGCGCCTGTCGGCGGTGATCTGTGACGATGAGGCGACGACGCCGGACTTCGGCTGCCCCCTTCGCACCCTCAAGGGGCCCGCCCCTGGCGGGACCCTTTCCTGGCCCAGGGTGGACGACGCCCTGGCCGCCTACATGATGTTCACCTCGGGCTCCACCGGCGAGCCCAAGGGGGTGGTCATCAGTCGGCGGGCCCTGCTCTGCTTCCTCGATGGGATCCGCGAGCGGCTCGGACTCTCACCGAGCTGCCACTGGCTCTTTATTACCACCCCGGCCTTCGACATCTCCTTGCTGGAGATGCTGGGGCCGCTCTGGGGCGGTGGTCGGCTGACGGTGGCGGGCGGCGAGCACAACAAGGATCCCCTGGGGATGCTGGCGCTGCTGGCGGCAGACCCCAGTATTAACTTCCTGCAAGCCACCCCGGCCTGCTGGCGCATGTTGCTCAAGGCAGGATGGCAGGGACGCAATACCCTCACTGCCCTGTGCGGCGGCGAGGCGCTGGATATGGGGCTGGCCGAGCAGCTCTGCACTCGCACCCGGCGGCTGTGGAACTGCTACGGGCCCACCGAGGCCACCGTCTGGTCCCTGGTGAGCGAGGTGCGCTGGCCACCGTTTGATGGGCAGATCATCATCAACCACAGCCTGCCCGGCTATCGCCACTGGGTGCTGGACGAGGCGGGGCAGCCGGTGGCAGAGGGTGAGTGCGGCGAGCTCTGCATCGAGAGCCCGGCCCTGTGCGAGGGTTACTGGCGCAAGCCCGCCCTGACGGCGGCGGCCTTCCTGCGCCTGGAGAGCCACCGCCTCTACCGCACCGGGGATAGGGTGCGCCGACTGGGGGCGGACAGCTTCCTCTATCTCGGGCGGCGGGACGATCAGGTCAAGCTGCGGGGCTTTCGCATCGAGCTGGGGGAGGTGGAGGCGGGCCTTCGCCGCCAGGCCGGGGTGCAGGAGGCGGCGGTGCGCCTGATGGGCGAGGGGGATGATGCCATGCTGGTGGGTTATGTGGAGGCCAGGGCCGGGGTGAGCCTCAATCGGCTGGCCCTGCGCAAGGGGCTGCAGGCCACGCTGCCGCACTATATGGTGCCGGCGCGTATTATTTTGCTCGACGCCCTGCCCAAGACCGGCAGCGGGAAACTGGATAGAAAGGCGCTGCCCTTGCCCGAGTAGGCGCCGCACAGCAGATAAAAGGAAGCCCGCAAATGCGGGCTTCTTTTTGGCAGTCAACCGAGGGCGGGCTTAGTGAGTGATGGGGGCCGCGTCCGGCTTGGTGAGCAGCCCCTCGACATCCTCAATGACCCTAAGTGCCGCCTGGGGGCCGCCGGTGGAGGTCCAGAGCGACCCGTCCACGGCACCGAAGCGCTTGCCCTTGATGGCGTCGAGCTGCTGGAAGGCCGGGGTCTGCTCGGCCTGCTTCATGGCATCCACCGCATCGCCGCTGGCGCTCAGGGTGCCGACCACCAGCCAGTCACCGTCCAGCAGGTTGAGGGACTCGAGGCTGAGGGCCGGGGAGTGGGGGCTCTTGTCGCCTATCTGGTGGGCAGGGCGAGCCAGCCCCATCTCGGTGACCACGCTGCTGGCGAAGGTGCCGCCGTGCATGTAGCTAGGCCCCTTGGGGTTCCAGCGCACTATGCTCACCTGCTCCCCCTGGTGCTTGGCGAGCTTGCTGCGGGCCTGTGCCAGGCGGGCGTCATACCGGGCGAGGAAGGCCTTGGCCTCGGCTTCCTTGTTCATCACATTGGCGCTGCGGTTGAACACGGTTTTCCAGGGCTCGCCCCAGTTGCCGGTGACGACTGTGGGGGCTATCTCCTGCAGCAGGGCCAGCAGTTCGGGCTTGGTCTGGCCGGTGAGGATGAGGTCGGGCTCCAGATCGATGAGTTTCTCCAGATTGGGGTTGTCGAGATCCCCGACCACCTGGATCGCCTTGCCCGCCTTGTCCAGCAGATAGCGGGGCAGGGTGCCCTGGCCACGGCCGTTGACTGTGCCGACTGGTTGCACCCCCAGGGTCAGGGCGCTGTCGAGATCGAGCTCGCTCAGCACCACGACGCGCTGGGGATCATCGGGGACAGTGTGGGACTGGCCGTTGGCATCGAGCACCTGGCGGGTGCCGGCCTGGGCCTGAAAGCCGACCAGACTGGCCAGCATGAGCGCGGCGGCCAGAGGGGAGGAGATCTTCATGGTTACATCCTTAATGGGTGAAATCGGCGGCACTCTTGGCCCATGCCGGGCGGCCCCAGTTGGTCGTGCCTGCCAGTCAGCCTAAAACGGGGTCCAAATGGGCGGGGACATACTACCACGGAAGTGCAAGTGAGAAACATTGTCATTTGTGTTTGTGGTGCTGGCCCTGGCGGTTTTGTTACCATAAGGCTCCATTGCGAGGAGCCCAGATGCCCCCTTTATCCTCTCTCACCCCCTTCCTTTTGCAACGGGATCGCCTGCCGCTGCCAGGCTCCCCAGATCTCCTGTTGCACCGTATCTGCTTCGATGCCGCCGCCTTTACCCCCGCCAGCTTCGCGGCCCAGGGCATGGCGCTGCCCGCCAGCCTGCAAGGGGCAGCCCCCAAGCGGCTGGGGGAGTTTCTGGCGGGGCGCCTCGCGGCCCGC